>DATGEL010000069.1 GCA_035310145.1 Dehalococcoidia bacterium | reverse complement strand
AAGCGCCCACCCCGCCGCCACTGCCAACGGCGGCCTGGATCAACAAGCCGGCGCCTCCGCGCGTGCAGGCGCCTGATGTAACGCAGACAATCCTTCCCTAATTCCCTGCGAAGGCTGTCTCAACAAGGTTGACAGGTTCCGGTGCCAGTGGAAGAGCACGAAACGCGCACCGTTGCCGCAACGGCGCGTGCCATCGCTGTGGTGGAGGGGCGCTTGCGGCCACGGTTCCGTCGGCCGGCAGCCCATCGCCACGCCTGCGCGTAGGTGCGCGGTCTGCTGAGCGGTGTGGAACGCAAGAACGGCTGGCAACTGGCCGAAGCGTTGGGCTACCGCCAACCGCGGGCGATCCAGCGCGTGCTGGACCGCTCGATCTGGGATGCTGACGCCGTGCGCGATGAGCTGCGTGACTTCGTGATGACGGAGTTGGGTGACCCGGGCGGGGTGCTGGTCGTGGATGAGACGGGCTTGCTCAAACAGGGGCGCAAGTCGGTGGGCGTCAAGCGCCAGTACAGTGGCACCGCGGGGCGCATCGAGAACTGCCAGATCGGCGTCTTTCTGGGCTACGCGAGTCCGCAGGGACGTGTCGGTTTGGACCGCGCGCTGTACCTGCCGCAGGAGTGGGCCGCAAACGGCGAGCGCCGCACGGGTGGCGGTGTGCCGGAGGACGTGTCTTTCCAGACCAAGCCGCAGCTCGCACTTGGCCTGATCGAGCGGGCGCTGGCGGGTGGGGTGGCGGTGGCCTGGGTCACGGCCGACGAGGTCTAGGGTGGTGATGGGAGCTTCCGCCAGGCGCTGGAAGCGCGCGAGCAGGCGGATGTGCTCGCGGTGAAGCGCACCCAGACGGTGCCCACCTGCCCGCCCTGCCCGCCGATCGGCTCTCACCACGCGGACACCTTGGCGGCGGCGCAGGCGCCCGAGCCTTGGCAGCGGCTGAGTTGCGGGGACGGCGCCCAGGGGGAACGGCTGTACGACTGGCTCTCGCTCGCGCGCCGACCGGCGCTCCGCGACGGGTGGACGCACGGCCTGCTGGTGCGTCGTTCGCTCAGCGATCCCACCGAACTGGCCTACGATCTCGTGTACGCCCCCGACGGCACCGCGCTGACAGAGCTGGTGCGCGTGGCGGGCACACGCTGGAGCATCGAGACCGTCTGCAAGCAGGCGAAGGGGCAGGTGGGGCTGGACCACTACGCAGTCCGCTCCTGGCAGGGCTGGCACCGGCATATGACGTTGGCCCTGTGGGCACTGGCGATCCTTGCGGTGGAGGCAACGCGGGCAAAAAGGGGGATCCGGCGCACACCGAGCAGGTGCCGATCAGCGTCCCCGAGCTGCGTCACCGGATCATCCGACTCGCTACCGGTCACCCACCAGCGGAGGTGATCGCCTGGTCGCGCTGGCGCAGACGGCATCAGGCCGTCGCCCGCCACTGCCACGTCCGCCGCCGACGCACCATCCTCGGCGCTAAACGGTCACGGTAATACTAAGCCGCAGCTCCCCAGGCGACCAGATCGACAGAACGGCCGTTGGCCACGAGCCCGTGCTCGGCTACGCTGCGGGCATGACCGTCGATCAGCGCTTCCTCGACCAGATCGCCCTCTCTCGCGATGAATACGCGCTCGTGGTGCAGCGGCTGGGACGCGAGCCGAACGAGCTTGAGCTGGGCATGTTCGGCGCCCTCTGGAGCGAACACTGCGGCTACAAGAACAGCCGTCCTCTGCTCAAGCTCTTCCCCACTGAAGGGGCGCGCGTGCTCACCCGCGCCGGCGAGGAGAACGCGGGCGCCGTCGAGATCGGCGACGGCTGGCTCGTGGCGATGAAGGTCGAGTCGCACAACCACCCCTCCGCGATCGAGCCGTTTCAGGGCGCGGCCACCGGCGTCGGCGGCATCATCCGCGACATCTTCGCCATGGGCGTTCGCCCTGTGGCGCTGCTCGACTCCCTGCGCTTCGGCTCCCTCGAGGCGGCGGATGGCTCGATCGAAGAGAGCGAGACCGCTGCCCGCAACCGGCGGCTGTTCGCCGGCGTGGTCGAAGGCATTGGCTGGTACGGCAACTGCATCGGGCTGCCCACGGTCGGTGGCGAGGCCGTCTTCGCGCCGTCGTACAGCGGCAACCCGCTGGTCAACGCCATGTGCGTGGGCGTGGCGCGCGTGGGCGAGCTGGTGAAGGCGCGGGCCGACGGACCGGGCAACGTGCTGGTGCTGGTCGGCGCCGACACCGGCCGCGACGGCATCCACGGCGCGACCTTCGCCAGCGTGGAGCTGAACGAGCAGTCGGAGGAGCGCCGGCCGGCCGTGCAGGTGGGCAACCCCTTCATGGAAAAGCTCTTGATGGAAGCCTGCATGGAGCTGGTGCGGCACGATTGGATCGTCGGCCTGCAGGACCTGGGCGCGGCCGGCCTCACCAGCTCCGCGATCGAGTGCGCGGCCAAGGCGGGCACGGGCCTGCGCATCGATGTGCTCAAAGTCCCACGGCGCGAGGCGGGCATGAGCGCCTACGAGGTCATGCTCTCCGAGTCGCAGGAGCGCATGCTGGTGATCGCGAAGCGGGGCTGCGCGGAGCGCGTACGCGAGCTGTTCGCCCGCTGGGAGCTGCGCTCCGACGTGATCGGCGAAGTCACCGCCGACGGCACGGCGCGGATCATGGAGGGCGAGCGCGAGCTGGCCTGCCTGCCTGTGCGCGAGCTGACCAGCCCGCCGCAGTACCGTCGCGCCGTGGTCGAACCGGCCTGGCTGGCGAGCCTGCAAGACGCGGATCTGGCCGCGCTCCCCGATCTCGATCTCGCCCGCGGCGCGGCCGGAGAGAACGCGGCCGAGCGGGCGCTGATGCGGCTGCTCGCCGGCGGCAACGGCGCCTCCAAGCGCTGGATCTATCGCCAGTACGACCACCAGGTGATGACCAACACCGTGATCTCGCCCGGCGAGGCCGACGCGGCGGTGCTGCGGATCCGCGGTACGCAACGGGGCATCGCCCTCAGCACCGACGGCAACGGCCGCTATTGCTACCTCGATCCGTACGCCGGCGGCGCGATCGCGGTGGCGGAGGCGGCGCGCAACGTCGTCTGCACCGGCGCGGAGCCCGTGGCCGTGACCGACTGCCTCAACTTCGGCAACCCGGAGAAGCCCGATGTCTACTACCAGCTCGAGCGCTGCATCAGCGGCATGGCCGCGGCCTGCCGCGTGCTCGATACGCCGGTGATCTCGGGCAACGTCAGCCTCTACAACGAGACCAACGGCGAGGCGATCTACCCGACGCCCGTGGCCGGCATGCTCGGCGTGCTGGAGGACGTGCGCTACCGCCTGGAACTGGCCTTCCGCGCTGCCGGCGACGAGGTCTATCTGCTCGGCGCCGGGTCAGCAGGCCGCGCCCTGCCCGGCAACGTGACGGCGCTCGGCGCCAGCGAGTACCTGGCGTCGATCCATGGCCGTGTGGCCGGGCGGCCACGCATCGACCTCGAGCTCGACAGGCGGGTGCAGCGGGTCTGCCTGCGCGCGGCGCGCGGCGGCCTGCTCAGCGCCGCGCATGACTGCGCCGACGGCGGGCTGGCTCAGGCGCTGGCCGAGTGCTGCATCGCCGGCGGCAACGGTCTCGACGCAGCCGATCTCCGCATCGCGGGCCGCGCGGACGCGGCGCTCTTCGGCGAGGAGCAGTCGCGTATCGTCGTCGCGCTGCGGCCCGAACACGCCGCGGCGCTGCGCGCCATCGCCGCCGAGGAAGACGTGCCCTGCACGGCGCTGGGCCGCGTCGACGGCGACCGCCTGCGCCTGGCGGGCGCCATCGATCTGCCGGTCGCCCAACTCGCGCAGGTGTTTGAGGCGGGGCTGCCCGATCGGGTCGCTGCACCGGCGCTCTAAGCCCACACTCCGGCGATCGCACCCGTGCGTTGCGCGGCGCGGTCTGCCGCTGCGGAGCGACCGGCGGAGGCTCAACCGGCGCGGCGGCCGGCTGGCGCGGGCCGTTCCTGCTCCTCGTCCGCCGCCTCCCAACGCTGGCGCTGCGCGCCCGGAAGATCGTCGCCGGCTGCCGGCGCTGCCTCGGCGTGCTCGACGGCGGGCGTTGCGTCGGCGGTGAGCGCGCTGTCGTCGCCGGCCGGCTCGGCGGCGCCGTCACGCTCGCCTTCCACCGGCTGTGCGGCCGGCTGCGGAGACGGGGGCGCCGGAGCTGTTTCATGGGCCGCTGCCGCGGCCGGCGGATCCTCGCGCACCGGCACCGGCCAGGGCGCGGCCTCGTCGCCCAGCAGCGGCTCGCCCCGCGGCGCCGTCGTGCCCGTGGCCAGCGACGGCACGATGGGCTCCTCGGCGGCGAGGGCGTCCGCGGCGGCGCCGGCGCGCCGCGACAGGCGGCGCTTCTCCGCTTCGGTCGGCTGCGGATACTCGATGCGCGGGTGGTAGATGGCGCGCAGCGTGGCTTTGAACGAGTTGGCGATCGTGCGCAGGTCGCGCAGCGTCAGGGCGCAGTCGTCGAACTGGCCCTCCGCCAGCCGTTCCGCCACGACACCTTCGACCAGGCGGTCGATCGTCTCGAAGCTGTGGTCCCGCGAGGAGCGCACCACGGCTTCCGTCGAGTCGGCCAGCATGGCGATCGCCGTCTCGCGGCTGCGCGGCCGCGGGCCGGGATAACTGAAGATCGCCGGGTCGATCTCCGGGTCGCGCTCCGCGGCCTTGCGGTAGAAGTAGGCGACGACGCGCGAGCCGTGGTGCTCCTGGGTGAAGTCGCGCACGCGCTCGGGCAGATGGTGGCGCCGAGCCAGCTCGGCGCCGTAGCGCACGTGCTCCTGGATGATCTGGTTCGAGGTGAGCGGGTCGAGCTGTTCGTGCGGGTTCTTGCCGCCGAGCTGGTTTTCGATGAAGAAGCCGGGACGCGAGAGCTTGCCGATGTCGTGGTAGTAGCAGCCCACGCGCACCAGCAGCGCGTCGGCGCCGATCAGGTCGGCGGCGCGCTCGCCCAGGTTGCCGACGAGGATGCTGTGATGAAAGGTGCCCGGCGCCTCGTCCTGCAGGCGGCGCAGCAAGGGCTGGTTGAGCTGCCCCAGCTCCATCAACTGCAGGCGTGTGGTGACGTTGAACACGGTGCCCAGCAGGACGAAGGTGCCGACCGTGAGCAACGAGCTGCTCACGCCGCTGATCCCACCCGCCAGCAGCAGCCAGCCCACATCCGCCGGGCGATGCGTCGTGTCCAGCAGCCAGAAGCCGAACAGCACCGCGGACACGGCCGCGGCCACGGCGACGCCGGCAAGCAGGAAGCGGTTGAAGCGCTCGGCGCGGTTGACGACCAGCACGCCGGCCAGGCCGGAGAAGAAGAAGGCGGCCGTCATCTCCAGCGGCTGCAGGGCGGTGAGGCCGACGATGCCGGAGAGATCGGGCAGGTAGAGCGCGGTGAAGGCGACGAGCAGGGCGCCCACGCCGGCGATCGCCACCGCCAGCCCCGTATCGAAGAGCGAGGCGACGAGCATCGGCACCGCTGCCGCCGGGAAGGCGAAGGCGAGGAAGTGGCGCTTGCCGTCCGGCAGCACCAGTGGCATGTAGATTTTCGCCAGCAACACCGCACCCGCGACGATGACGGCCAGCAACAGCAGTCGCCGGGTCGCCTCGAGCACCGCAGGATGGAAGGCCAGCAGGAACGCCGCCAGCGCCGCACTGCTGATCAGAGCCAGCAGCGCCACCGCGCCAAGGTCCGAATAGCGCAGGCGCACGGTCAACAGGCCGGCATTTTGCAGCGACTCCAGCTTCTGCGCGTCGATCACATCGCCTTCGCGCACCAGCACCTGGTTCGCGGCGAAATGCTGTGGCTGCGGCGGCACGGTGGCGGCCGCCTGGTCGCGCGCCTGCTTGGTCGCCGCATCGTCGATGCGCTCGGTCGGTACGACGAGGCCGCGCACCAGCGCCACGGCTACGTCGCCCTGCACGGCGGTGAGGCCGACGCTGACGCGGTTGGTGAGGCTGGCGCTACGGCTGGGCACGTCGGCCTGCGCGAAGGCGTCTTCCAACACCGTGCCGAGCAGCCGCGTCGCCTCGTCCTCGACCTGCTTCCATTCCTGGGGGCTGAACTGCACCACGGCTGTGCGTTGATCGGCGCTCAGCGATGTGACCTGCGCGCCGATCGCGTCGGCCATCTGCGGGCGGCTGAGCGAGGTATTCGCCAGCGTCGTGTTGATCCGCGCGAGCATGTCGCTCAGGCGCGCCAGTTGATCGTTCTTGACGTTGACGTTGTAGGAGAAGGCGTCCGGCACGGCAGCGCGGGCGCGATCCTGCTGCTGGCGACGCAGCACATCGCTGTTGTAGCTGAAGTCGCGTGGGGCGCGCACGGTCTGGGAGGCGATGTCGCCCTCGTGCGCGTGCAGGCGGCTGGGCAGAATGGGGAAGAGAATCGCGACGAGCAGCAGCGTCAGCAGCGCGACGAAAACGGCCGTGCGTCCCCGCGGCCGCGCGCCTTGCTGCGTGGAGATCAGCGTCACAAGGCCAGCACCACGTTCCCACGGGGCGCAACCGCCCCGGATCGTGGCCATGATAGCAGACTGGCCGGCTCAGGCTCCTGCGGCCTAACCCCGCTTTGCTTCAACAGCGCCGTTTCGCGGCGATCCGAAGAACGCCGCGTCCGCATGGGAAGTCTCGGTCTGACGTGGGCGCCCAGCGCCCATCGAGCACCGTTGCGCTGCGCTCTGGCCCGATGCGGGAAGGGTTGTCCGCGAGCTAACGGCAGTTCTCGAATCTACCCTTCCTCAAGGCACATGACGGCATACGATGGCTTATGACGGCACATGATGGCACATGAGGGGAAGGGACAGGTTTCGCCCGCGAAACCAGGGATAGGCGCCTCGGTGGCTCAGTGGAAGCTCACCGGCACCAGCGCGCAGATCCAGACCAGTTGCTGGTCGGAGAGGGTGCGTGGCGGCAGGTCGGCAGGGGCGCTCGGCTCCTCGAAATAGAGCGATTGCAGCCGGCCGCCCGCCGGATCGACCGCCCAGACCGCCAGCACGGCGGTGGGCGCGCTGCCGTGCGCGAGCACGTCGCTGATCGCCGTCCCCGCCGGCGCCTGCACCCGCGCAACCGAGCAGCCGGCCGGCAGGCTGGCGGGGTCGACCGCGATCGCCGGGGGCAACGCCGGCGCGGGCGTGGCCGATGGCGTCGGGGACGCCGTGGGCGTCGGTGCAGGTGTGGCCTGCGTTGGGGCGGGTTGCGGCGTCGGACTCGGCGTGGGCGGCAGGAAGAGCCCGACCACGCTGCCCACCACGCCGCCCGGCTTCGCCGTCAGGATCTGCACACACCAGGTGTTCGAGCCTGCGGCGTGCGTGTCTCCGACACTGACGGAGACGGAGTAACAGTACTGACCCGGCGCGTAGACGTCTTCGTCCAACCAGGTCGTCGCGCTGACCGTTGTGATCGCGATTGTGCCCGCGTGCTCGGGGTCTGAGCGGTAGATCACGTAGTAGGCTTCTGCCTGCGACGCTGACCAGGTCAGGGTGATGCCGTCGGCGCCGATCTGCGGAGGGTAGAGCACCACCGGCGCAAGCTGCGCCCGCGCCGCGCGACCCTGCGAGCCGAGGACCAGCACGGCGGCGATCGCCACGCTCGCCAGCGCTCCGCCATGCACCAGACGCGTGGCTCGCACGGCACGCTCCGCCGGACCCGCTCGAGCAGGCCGTGCGGCGATCGTAGCAACGGTTGCCCGGGGTGCGGGCGTTTGTTCTGTCTCGCGGCGATGCGAGCCGCGATTGAACCGGCCTTACGAGATACTGCCGTCGGCCGAGACGCAGAAGAACAGCCCCATCACGGAGGCGGCGCTGCTCGCGGGGCCATCCGTGGGCGCGGTGGAGCTGGGGAAATAGACGCCGTGATACCGCTGCGCCACGTTGTCGAACTGCCAGACGCCGCGCACCGTCGAGGGATCGGCGAAGCGTTCGACGATCTCCTTCCAGCTCGTGCCCAGCGGCGCGGTCACGACGATCGAGTTGCAGCCGCGGTACACGGGCTGCGGCTCGATCGTGATCGCCGTAGGGCCTTGCTGGGCCGGAGCGGACCAGAGGATTGGCGCGGACCACAACACGAGGCCGCCGAGGGCGCCGCTGATCGCAACGCTTCGCTTCATTCGCGTCCCCCGTCTCTCCAGATTCCCGCTTGCATGACGCGCGGCCGGCTTCCGCCCAGCACGGCCGGGTCAGCGAAGGCCGCGGCCGGCAGGCGGACCAGGTCCGCCGCCGCTCCCGGCCGCAGGGCGCCGCGTTCGCGTTCGCTGCCGCCGGCGTTGGCGGCGTGCAGCGTATGTGCCCGCAGCGCGTCGGCGAGCGGCGCAACCTTGCCTGGGAGCCGCTGCCCAGAGGCGCTCAGCCGCGAGGCAGCGGCCGCGATCGATCCTAGCGCATCGGGCGGGCCTACCGGCGCGTCGCTGCCGATTGCAACAGGAATGCCCGCGGCGGCGAACGTGGCGGGGTTGTGCAGCCAGGGGAGATCGCCGGCGGGCAGATCACGCAGATAGCGGTCGCCGTTCGGGCGGAGCAGGCCGGGGTTGCAGACGACGAGCAGGCCGAGCGCCGCCGCGCGCCCCGCCTCTTGCGGCCGGCAGAGCGCCGCGTGCTCCAGCCGGTGCCGCCGCGCGCGGATGGGCTCCCGTTGCGCGAGCGTCTCGAAGGCGGCGATCGCCTGCTGCACGGCCTGGCGGCCGATGCAGTGCACCGCCGCGCGGGCGCCGCGGGCGTGAATCGCGCCGATCTGTGCGCCGAGGGTCACTGCATCGGGGTGCAGCTCGTCGCCCAGCTCTTCAATCACGATCTTCACCATCCCCGTCCAGCCGGGCGGGAGATTGCCGGCGAGGAACGGCTCGATGCCGATCGCGGGCGTCAGCGCCACGCTCAGGGCGCCGTCCTGCCGCAGCCGCTCGAACATCGCCAGTGTGGCCGCGTCGTTTTGCACGCCCATGTCCTGGACGGCCGTGATGCCCTGGGCCAGCAGCCGGCGGTCCGCCTCGGCGACCTGTGTACGCAAATCGGCGTACTCCGCCGGCGGCACGGCGCGCTCGACCGCCGCGTTCATGCCGAGGAGCAGACCATCCGGCTCGCCGTCTTTCAGCCGCCGGCCGATGTGGCCGCCGGCCGGCTCCTCGCTCTCCAGGCCGATGCCTGACAGCCACAGCGCCCGCGAGTTGAGCACGCAGCCGTGGCCGCTTGCATGGATGAGGCGCACGGGATTGGCCGGCGCGGCGGCGTCCAGCTCCCAGCGCGTAGGATGGCGGCGCTCGCGCAGCTCTGTCTCGCGATAGCCAACGGCGCGGATCCAACGCCCCGGTTCGCTGATCACCGCCCGCGCGGCGATCGCCGCCAGCAGCGCCGGGATATCGGGGGCGGCGGCCGGCGAGCAATCGACCGAGGCCAGGCCGGCGGCGTAAGCCAGCAGGTGGATGTGCGCGTCGACGAAGGCGGGCAGCAGCAGGTCGCCGCCGCAGTCGATGGCGTCGTACCTCGTGCCCGCGGCCGCGCGCACGTCGGCGTCGGTGCCCACGGCGGCGATGCGGCCGTCGCGAATCAACAGCGCCCCGGCACGCGGACGCGCGCGATTCATCGTGTGCAGGTCGGCGTGGTGCAGCACCAGCGGCAGCACGGCGCGGCTCAGACGGCCGCGGGCAGCCGCTCGAGATGCACGAGCAGCACGGCCACGTCGGCGGGCGTGACGCCGGCGATGCGGCCGGCCTGGCCGAGCGTGGCCGGCTGGAAGCGGGCCAGCTTCTCCTTCGCCTCGGTGCGCAGGCCGTGCAACGCGGCGTAGTCGAGCCCGGCGGGCAGCGGTCGGCCGTCGAAGCGGCGCACGCGCTCGACCTCGTGCTGCTGCCGCTCCAGATAGCCGCGGTACTTGACCTCGCACTCGACCTGCTCGGCGGCGTCGGGCGCCAATGCTGGATCGCCCAGCCCCAGCCTCAGCAGCTCGCGATAGCCGCATTCGGGCCGGCGCAGCAGATCGGCGGCCGCCAGCCCCGGCCGCAGTGCACCCAGGGAACCGCTCAATGTCTCGCCGGCCCGGCGCATCGCCTCGCTCAGATGCGTGCGCTCCAGCCGGGCGATCTCGGCGGCGATCCGTTCGCGCTTCGCTTCGACGGCGGCGGCGCGGCGGGCGTCGAGCAGGCCGATCGCGTGGCCGATCGGCGCAAGACGCAGGTCGGCGTTGTCCTGGCGCAGCAGCAGCCGGTACTCGGCGCGGGAGGTGAAGAGGCGGTACGGCTCGCGCAGCTCCTGCGAGACCAGGTCGTCGAGCATCACGCCGATGTACGCCTGGTCGCGGCCCAGAATCAGCGGCGGCTTGCCCTGCGCGGCGCGGGCGGCGTTGGTGCCGGCGATCAGGCCCTGGGCCGCGGCCTCCTCGTAGCCGGAGGTGCCGTTGATCTGGCCGGCGAAGTAGAGGCCGGGCAGCGCCTTCGCCTCCAGCGTGACGCGCGTCTGATCGGTGACCACGTAGTCGTACTCGACGGCGTAGCCGGGCCGCAGCATCTCGCAGCGGGCCAGCGCGGGGATGCTGCGCAGCATCGCCTCCTGCACGTCTTCGGGCAGGCTGGTGTTGGCGCCCTGCACGTAGACCTCGTCGGTCTGCCAGCCCTCGGGTTCGAGGAAGAGCCCGTGCGAAGGCTTGTCGGCGAAGCGCACGATCTTGTCCTCGATCGAGGGGCAGTAGCGCGGGCCGACGCCGCTGATCGCGCCGTTGAACATCGGCGCGCGGTCGAGGTTGGCGCGGATCACGGCGTGCGTTTCCGGGGTGGTGTGCACAAGGTAACAGGGCATCTGCGGCCGCCAGCCGCCGCGCTCGACGTACGGATAGGCCGGGTTCGGCTCGGGGAACGCTTCGGGATCGCTCTCCGGCTGGAAGCGGAAGTGCAGCGGCGTGCTGCTGCCGGGCTGCAGCTCGGTTTGCGTGTAGTCGATGCTGGCGGCGTGCACGCGCGGCGGCGTGCCCGTCTTCAGCCGCCCCAGGCGGAAACCGAGGGCGCGCAGGCTGGCGGAGAGCGCCGTCGCCGCGCCCTCACCACGCCTGCCGCCGACCTCTGACCGTTCGCCGGTGAGCATGCGCCCCGCAAGCGAGGTGCCGGTGGTGAGCACGACCGTGCGCGAGCGGAAGCGCTCGCCGGCGCCGCCGCGGAGCAGGAAGTGTTCGGGCAGGCCATCCTCTGCCGGCCGCGGCGTCACCGCTTCGATAAGGCATTGCTCGATGCAGAGTCCCGGCTCGTCTTCGATGGTGCGGCGCATCTCGCGCATGTAGAGACGCTTGTCTGCCTGGGCGCGCAGCGCCTGGACGGCGGGGCCTTTGCCCGTGTTGAGCATGCGAATCTGGATGAAGGTTCGGTCGATCGCCCGCGCCATCTCGCCGCCGAGGGCATCGATCTCGCGCACCAGGTGCCCCTTCGCCGGCCCGCCGATCGAGGGGTTGCAGGGCATCAGCGCCACCGTCTCCAGGTTCATCGTCAGCAGCAGCGTCCGTGCGCCCAGCCGCGCGGCGGCCAGTGCCGCCTCGCAGCCGGCGTGGCCGGCGCCGACCACGGCGACGTCGTAGATGGCTCCGTCGATATCGTTCGTCATCGCTTCTTGTGCGCGCGCGGCGGCAACGCGAAGGCCGCGGGCGACTTCGTCCCGCGGCCTGCTGCGCCTGTCCGCTGCGCCTGCTCAGTCGGCCGAAGGGAGCACCTTCGGTTGCAGCAGGGTCATCGCCTTGTCGCAGCACTGCACCTCGCCGTCGCCGGGCTTGATGCAGAGCACTTCCGTGCCGCAGTTCTCACACTGGAACCGCTTGCCAAGCTGGTTCGCCATCGCTCTCGCCCCCGCGCTGTGATCGTTCGTACCCGTCTGTACCAGCAGCCACGAACCTACTGCTTGAGCTGCATCGGCTGACCGCAGCATCCGAGCGCGCCGGCGCCGGCCTTGGTCACAATCATCTCCGTGTTACACTTCGTGCACTGATACCGTTTGCCCACCTGATTCGCCACGCGCTCGCTCCGCCTCTGTCTTCCTGCTTGCCTGCAGGCGGTGTTGCACCCGTTAACGGGCGGCTAACCTGCCCGGCCAGAGTCTAGCGCGTGCGAAGGAAATGAGTCAACGCGAGGCGCATGCAGCGCTCGCAGGCGGCAGGCGCGCTGCGCGGAAACGGCCGCGCGGGGGTACAATAGAGGTGGCCCCGCCGCATTCGCGGTCGCCGTCGCGCCGGTGCGCGGCGGCGTTTGGGATGCGTCGAGCGGGGAGTGTGACATGTCGAGGGACACGCCTGCGCGTGTCGCGGGCGCCCCCGGCGCCCGCAAGAGTGAGGTGGCGTCATGCGACGTCGGATGCCCGGTCCCGACGGGGGCTTGATCACCCGCATGGTGATCGTGGGCTTTCTTCTGGCCGCGGTCTATTTGTTCTTCATGGGCGTGCTCTTCGCGGCGCACGTGCCCTGGGTGCTGATCCTGGTCCTGGCCGGCGGCGGCCTGCTGGTTCAGTATTTTCTTTCAGATAAGCTGGCGTTGCTCTCGATGGGCGGGCATGAGGTCACGCCCGCGCAGGCGCCGGAGCTGCACGGCATGGTCGAGCGGCTGGCGCAGCAGATGGACCTGCCCAAGCCGCGCGTGGCGATCGCCGACACGGATATGCCCAACGCCTTCGCCACCGGCCGCAACCCGAAGCACGCGGTCGTCTGCTGCACTACGGGCATTCTGCGCCGGCTCAACACCGAAGAGATGGAGGCCGTGCTCGGTCACGAGCTGACGCACGTCAAGAACCGTGACGTGGCCGTGATCACCTTTGCCAGCTTCTTCGCCACCGTGGCCTCGTTCATCATGCAGTGGGGCTTCTGGCTGGGGCTGGCGGGCGGCGGCCGGCGCGGGCGCGACCGCGACAACGGCGCCAGCGCCTTCATGCTCGTCTACTTCGCGTCGATCCTCGTCTGGGTGATCAGCTTCTTCCTGATCCGCGCCCTCTCGCGCTACCGCGAGCTGGCGGCGGACCGCGGCTCGGCGATCATCACCGGCGCCCCGGCGCACCTTGAGTCGGCGCTGATGAAGATCAGCACCGGCATGGCGCGCATCCCCAACGACGACCTGCGCTCGAAGCAGACGCTGAACGCCTTCTTCATCGTGCCGGCGCTGACGGGCGGCGCTTCGTTCGGCGAGCTGTTCTCCACGCACCCGTCGCTGGAGCGGCGCATCGCGCAGTTGCAGAAGATCCAGCGCGAGCTGTACGGGGCGCGGTAGCGTATGAGCGATCGAGCGCAGGGTATCGGGTTTGACCAGACGGCCCCTTCCCGCCAGGCTTGCGCGGCGGGGAGGGGCCGGCGGTTTTTCGCTTGAAGGCGGGCACGCGGTGGGACTGCTGGAAGTGCTGTTCGGGCGCACAAAGCCCGTGAAGTCGAAGAGCGAGGCGCTGTTCGCCATGACCACGGCGGAGGTGACGCTCAGCACCAGCCTGCAGCAAACGCCGGCGAAACGGGCGGGCATCGTCTTCAAGCCGGTGGAGTCGTCCTATTTCGAGCAGGCCGAGCAGGAAGTGCAGGGCATCCTCGACCAGAGCGGCAAGGACGACAACCTGCGCTTCAGCACGGAGACCGACAGCTACGGCTTCCGCTGGATCATCCTCCAGCACGACAGCTTTGAGCAGCTCGTCGCCGCCCAGCACATGGTCAGTATCACGCTGACCGACAACGGCTTCGGCGACCAGTTGCTCGCCGCCGTCTTCCGCTTCGACACGGCCTCGCACCCGGTGTACTGGATCTACAACTACAAGCGCGGCGCCTTCTACCCGATGGTGCCGCAGGGCAACCACGAGCGCGACAACGGCGAAGAGCTGCGCCTGTCCGCCGTGATGGCGAAGGAGCTGCCGATCGAGAAGGCGACGGACCACTGGTACGCGATCTGGGGCATTCCGTTCTGAGCGGACACGCCGGTCCGGCGTGAACATCAGAAACGTCGAGCGCGGCCGCTTGCGGGCGGCCGCGCTCGTTTGTCATTGGCAGGTACCGCGCTCAGCGGGCGTTACTCTGCAGCTTGGCGTCCTGCTTCTGCGCCAGCGCGGCCACGTCGTCGATCGTGCCGCTTGCGGGCGCCCCGACCTGGATGACGGAGGCGCCGAACCGGCCGTGCCGCCAGATCACCGCATAGCCGCCCAGGGTGATGCCCTGGGTCGAGCCGCTGACCTGGTAGGCGATCGCCTCATCGCCGATCTTCGGGGCGTTGGGCACCGGCTTCAGTTGGAAATCCTCCCCCGCCGACTGCGTGATCTGCGCGGGCAGCTCTTTGAAGCCGGCCGCGGTGGTTGCGGCGTCCTTGAAGGCGAAGAGGCCATCGACAACGGCCTGAATGTTGAGGCCCGTGCCGCCCTGGCCGATGCAGGTGAAGGTCGTTTCAAAGTTGGCCGTCATGTCGGGGTCAGAGGGCGGAGAAGACTCCGCGGTGTCGACCGCATATCCCTTCGGCAGCTCGGCCAGCGTGAGCGCGGCGTCGCGCAGCAGCTTCTCGTCGGCGGAGGCTCCGGCTGCCGGCGTGCCGGCCGCGGCCGCGGCGCCCCCGGCGGCGGGTCCGCTGCAACTGCCGGCCAGTGCTTCGGCGGCCGGCGTGGGGCTGCGGCCGTTGGTCACCGAGCTGCCGGCCGGCGTGCTGCTGCCGGCAGCGGCAACCGTCGGCGCGGCCGTAGCCGTGCGCGCCGCGGTAGCACTCGCCGCGGCGGTCGTTGCCGCGGTGGTGGCGCTGGCCGCGGCAGCGACGGTCGTGGCCACGGGCGCGTTGGCGGCGGCGTTGTTCGCCTTGTTCTTGTTGTTGCTGCTGGAGCAGGCCGCCAGCAGCGCCAGCGCGGCCAGCGGCACGGCCAGCTTCTGCGTCCGGGAAAGGTCGAGCATTATCTGTCCTTTCGGGCGAACCGTTCACGCCGGCCCAACGCCCGGCACGGCTCGTGCGCACACAGGATACGGATCGACTGCGAGATATTTCCATCCAGCCGCGCATGTCGCGCGGCGCACGCCGGGGCAGCCTCGGTTCGCGCCGTTGCCTGCAGCCGGCGCCGGCGATGAGCGCGATCCCGCCCGGCTCCGGCCTACAGGCCCGCGGCCTTCATCTTCGCGTCGAGCTTCTGCGCCAGCGCCGCGGTCTCGTCTATGTTCTTGGGGCCGGGGTTGCTGATCTGCCCGACGACGGCATCGACCTTGCCGCGACGCCAGACGATCAGGTAGCCGGAATACGGCTGCTGGCTGTCGGTGCTGCTGATCTTGTAGGCCAGCGTCTCGTCGCCGAGCTTCGGCGCGCCCGAAACCTGCTCGACTTTGGTATCGGGCGAGCAGTCTTGTCTCAGCGCCTGCAAGCGCAGGTCCTTCAGCGTTGCGCCGGCCGCGGCGCTGTCCTTAAAGCCGTTGAGCGATTCGATCACGACGCCGCCCGCGAACGGATTCGCGGAGCCCAGGCTCGTGAGATTCCCCTTGACGAAAAGGTCAGAATACGAGGCGGTCTGATTGCCGAAGCTCAGGTCGTTCGCAGTGTTTCCCACCAGTCCCGAGAGGCTCGTGTACCCCGACGGCAGATCCTTGTCGGTGAGCGCGACCTTGGCGAGCTGCGACTGCAGGTTCGCGTCCGTCTGGCCGGGGGAGCCGGAAACGCTGGTGCCGCAGACGTCGCTGCCCGCGGCTGCCGACGGTGGTGTCACGACGCCGGCGACCGTTGCCGCTTTGGTGGGCGAGGTTGCGCCGCCGGCCGCGGTCGCCGCGGCCGGGGCCCTCGTGGCGCTGGCGGCGCTCGGCGCGGCCACCGTCGTCGCGGCGACGGGCGCGGCCTGCGTGGCCGCGGTCTGGGTGAACAGGCCCTTCTCGTTCTTGCTGTTGTTGTTTTTACTGCTGCTGCCGCAGCCGGCGAGCGCCAGCGTCATCGCCAGCGCGGCAAAGACCAGGGGCTTCGAGCGGAGCATCGGCTCTCCCTTCGTGCAGTGCTGGTATGTCGCGGGACATGTTGTATCAGCGTACCCGCCGTCGCTGGTACGCGGTCAACGGCTGCGCGACGTAATGCCGGGAAAATTCGGTGAAAACCCGCACGGCTGAGCTTGCCAGGCGCGCGATCAGCCCTCCGGGCCGAGTTTGCGGCCGCCGACGAGGTGCAGGTGCAGATGCCAGATCGTCATGCCCGAATCGCCGCGCACGTTGAAGGCGAGCCGGTAGCCGCGCTCGGCGACGTGCTCGATCTCGGCCACGCGTGTCGCCGTTTGCAGCATGTATGCAAGCAGCGGGCCGTCCTCAGCGCTCACGTCCTCGGCGGTGGGGATGTGCTTCCGCGGAATGACCAGGTCGTGGATCGGCGCCCGCGGGTTGATGTCGCGGATCACAAAGAGCCGCTCGTCCTCGTAGACCTTCGGCACGTCCAGCGCGCCGCTGGCCATGCGGCAGAAGAGGCAGTCGTCGGGCATGGCCGCTCCGCTTGAGATTACAGGTTACCGGTGACAGGGTACAGGAAGCGAGTGCGGGCGCGCATTGCCGCTGCCCGCAGCGGGGACAAACGGCGGGCCGCTCGCATCCGTGCGAGCGGCCCCTCCCACTGTCACCGGTAACCAGTCACCTGTAACCTACAGGGCCAGCGCGTCGGCGACCTTCTCGCGGTGGAAGTCGGCGTCGCCCCACATCAGCTCGCTGCGCTTCTGGCGGCGGAAGAAGAGCTGGATCTTGTAGTCCTTGGTGAAGCCGATGCCGCCGTGGATCTGCTGGCCGTGGGCGACGACACGCCGCGTCGCCTCGCTGCACCACGCCTTCGCCATGTGTACGTTGAGCGCCGCGTCGGGCTCGCCCTCGGCCACGCTCCAGGCGGCGCGGTACATGATGAAGCGGGCGCCGTCCACATCGGTCACCATGTCGGCGCACTTGTGCTGGATCGCCTGGAAGGAGCCGATCGGCCGGCCGAACTGCACGCGCTCCTTGGCGTAGTTGACGCTGATCTCGAAATCCATCTGCGCCAGGCCGACGAGGTAGGCGCACTCCATCACCGTCGCCTTGAGCACGATCTTCTGCAGCGTCTCCCAGCCCTTGCCCTCGGCGCCGAGCAGGTTGGCGGCGGGCACCTGCACGTTCTCGAACTTGACCTCGCACTGCTTGTCGCTGGCGATCGTCTTCAGCACCTCGGTGGAGATGCCGGGACTCTTGGCGTCGACGACGAACAGCGAGACGCCGTCCTCGCCCTTGCCGCCGGTGCGGGCGGCCACCACCAGCAGGTCGGCCACGTGCGCATCGGGGATGAAGAGCTTGGTGCCGTTCAGCGTGTAGCCGCCGGCGCCTTTTTCGGCCTTGAGCTGGATGCCCTCGGCGTCCCAGCGGGCCGACGGCTCGGTGATGGCGAGCGTGCCGATCGCCTCACCGGAGGCGATGCGCGGCAGGTACTGCTTCTTCTGCTCGGCGCTGCCACCCTCAAGCAAAGCGATGGCGGCCAGCGTGGTGGGGATGAACGGCCCGGGCACCAGCGCGCGGCCGAACTCTTCGAGCAGCACGATCAGGTCGAGGAAGCCGAGGCCGGTGCCGCCGTTCTCCTCGGGGATGATCAGGCCCTGCCAGCCCTGCTCGGCCATCTTGGACCAGACTTCGGGACCATAGCCCTTCTCGTCCTCCTCCATGTCGCGCACATACTTCTCCGGCACTTCCTTCTCCAGGAAGTCGCGGGCGAAGTTCTTAAGCATTTCCTGTTCTTCGGAGAGACCGAGGTCCACGGCGCATCGTCCTTTCGTCAAGCAAACGCCGGTCCAGGCCGCCCGCGACGGGGCTCAGTCCTGGCCGAAGCGGATGCTACAACGGGCGGCCGCTTAGGCGCTAGCCCTGCAACGATCACCACCACCCGGTAGGGGCGCTTCGTGAACCGCCCTCCGCGCTCGCGGGCGCGAGGATCTCGACTTCCTCACCCAGTACGACAGCCACTGTGGGACCCTGAATCCGCTGATGTGTCACCGTTCCCGGCGCATTGGTACTTGCGGCTGCGCCGCAACGGGTCGTTCACGAACGACCCCTACCGCAGTGTTGGCTTGATACCGACCTCGCGGAACGCCTCGCGGCCGTCGGGATCGCCGTGCCAGCGTGCAGGATTTTCGATGATGTGCTGGCGGATACGGTTCAGCGTCCGTTCGGATCGAATGATGTGCCCGTAGTAGTTGCGCTGCCAGAGCTGTGCGCCTGGCTCGCCACGCAGGTCGTTCACCCGCTTCGTCGAAACTGTCTTGAACGATCCAATCAATCGTCCGAGCGGCTTCCGTTCCTGGTTATTCACCAATCGTTCGGTAGGGGCGGTTTGTGAACCGCCCAGCGCGGCACCGCCGCGACCAACTGCGCAAGGCTCGTACATCGCAGTGCGGTTGGCAATCACGAGGATGCCGTGCCGATGGTCCGGCATCACCACGAACGCATCCGGCGACACGTACGGATACTGCTCACCCAACCACTGCCAGCACCCAACGACGGCCTCGCCGGCCGAACTCGAATGCATCGTGCCATCGAATACATCACCGAACAGCGGCAGACGGCCCTGTGTGCAGAGCGTAACGAAGTACGCACCAGCGCGTGCATAGTCGTAGCCCACGAGGCGAATCGAGTGACGCGAGGCGCGCTCTGCCATCCCACCTTCGTCCCGCTGATCTCAACTTCTGCCGAGGAAAACCCCCTCTCCAGAGACTGGAGAGGGGGCAGGAGGTGAGGCCAGCCGGGCTTAGTAGTCCGGCGGCGGGGGCGCGGCCGGCGCCGGCGGCTCGGGGATGTCCGTCACCAGCGACTCGGTCGTCAGCACGAGGCTGGCGATCGAGGCCGCGTTCTCCAGCGCCGAGCGCGTGACCTTGGCCGGGTCGATGATCCCTCGCTCGTACAGGTCGCCGTAGGTGTCGGCCAGCGCGTCGTAGCCGTAGGCGCCGCTGCCGTTCTTGCGCACGTTGCTGACGACGACGTTGCCCTCTTTGCCGCTGTTGTTCGCGATCAGCCGCAGCGGCTCGTCGAGCGCCTTGCGCAGCAGCGCCGCGCCGATCTTCTCATCGCCCTTCAGCTCGCTCTCGACCTTGTCCAGCGCGGACTCGGCGCGGATGTAGGCCACGCCGCCGCCGGGCACGGTTCCCTCTTCGACGGCCGCCCGCGTGGCCGAGAGCGCGTCCTCGACGCGCGCCTTCTTCTCCTTCAGCTCGACCTCGGTCGCGGCGCCGACCTTGATCACCGCCACGCCGCCGGCCAGCTTCGCCAGCCGCTCCTGCAGCTTCTCGCGGTCGAACTCGGAGGCGGTGTCGTCCACCTGCGCCTTGATCTGCTTGATGCGGTCCTGGATCGCTTCGTCGGAGCCGTGGCCTTCAATGATCGTCGTGTCGTCTTTGCTCGCCACGACGCGGCGGGCGCGGCCGAAATCCTCGACCTGCACCTGGTCGAGCTTGCGGCCGATCTCCTCGGTGATGAAGGTGCCGCCGGTGAGGATGGCGATGTCTTCGAGCATCGCCTTGCGCCGGTCGCCGAAGCCGGGCGCCTTGGCGATCAGGATGTTGACCGTGCCGCGCAGCTTGTTGACCACCAGCGTGGCCAGCGCCTCGCCGTCGCAGTCGTCGGCGATGATCACGATGTCCTTCGAAACCTGCAGGATCTTCTCCAGCGGCCCGAGGACGTCCTGCACCGACGACAGCTTCTTGTCGGTGATCAGGATGTACGGATCGTCGATCACCGCTTCCATGCGCGTGGTGTCGGTGACGAAGTAGGGCGAGACGTAGCCGCGGTCGAGCTGCAGGCCCTCCACGTACTCGGTCTCGTACTTGAGGCCGCGCGACTCCTCGACGGTGATCACGCCATCCTTGCCGACCTTCTCCATTACCTCGGCGATCAGATTGCCGATCTCCGGGTCGGCGGCCGAGATGCCGGCGACCTGGGCGATCTGCTCCTTGCCGGTGACGGGCCGCGCCTGGTCGCGGATGGCGCCGACCACGGCGCGCACGCCCTGGTCGATGCCACGGCGCAGGATCATCGGGTTGGCGCCGGCCGCCACGTTGCGCAGCCCCTCGCGCACAATCGCCTGGGCGAGCACGGTGGCCGTGGTGGTGCCGTCGCCGGCGATATCGTTGGTCTTGGTGGCCACTTCCTTGGCGAGCTGGGCGCCCATGTTTTCGAAGGGGTTCTGGAGATCGATCTCCTTGGCGATCGTCACACCGTCGTTGGTGATCGTCGGCGCGCCGAACTTCTTGTCGAGCACCACGTTACGGCCGCGCGGGCCGAGCGTGATCTTGACGGCGTCGGCGAGGGCGTCGACGCCGTTCTTCAGGGCGCGGCGCGCGTCCTCGTCGAACAGTAATTGCTTGGCCATGACTGCTTCTCCGAAGCTGGCCGGTTCGCGGCCATATCAAAACACTTCAAAACGGACGGCCATCGGCGATCGGCTCGCGCGGCCGCGGGTTGGAAGACGACGGCGCCGCCACCGGTGGCTTTGCGGACAAAGACGCCGGCGGAGCGGCGTCTTTGCGAGTCGCGGGCGGTGCTGCCGGGCAGGATCAGGCAGTCACGATCTTGGCGAGGACATCCTTCTCGGAGAGGACGAGCAGCTCTTCCTGGTCGAGCTTGATGTCGTTGCCGGAGTACTTGGCGTAGAGAATGCGGTCGCCCACCACCACGTCCATCGGCACACGCTTGCCGTCGTCGTCCAGGCGGCCGGGACCGACGGCGATCACCTCGCCCTGCTGCGGCTTCTCTTTGGCCGTGTCCGGGATCACCAGGCCGCTGGCCAGCGTCTCTTCGGCCTGAATGTTCTTGACGACGAGCCGGTCTGCCAGGGGAACAATCTTGGATGCCACGAGCGAGACCCTCCTGCCTCATGTGTTGTGTGTCGCTTCTGTTGATGCCGCTGCACAGCTTAGCACTCGCACTGGCAGAGTGCTAACAGGCAAATCCTACGCAACGCGCGCGGGAGAGGCAAGCCCCGGCGAGCCGTTTGCCGAGAAATGCCCGCGGCCCCCGCGCGCGATGGGCCGACGGCGCCGCGGCCCGCCGCGGCCGGCCGTATCGCTGGACGCGGTACACGGTTCCGTGTAGAGTTCACGGTATGGCGGAACGGCGGCAGCCATACCGCGCCGGCGGCCATTACGATTGGGCGGCGGACGACCTGCGCGCCTTGCGCCGCCATCTTCGCCTGACGCAGCGCGGGCTGGCGGACGAGCTGGGCGTGCGCCAGCAGACGGTCTCCGAGTGGGAGACGGGGATGTACCGGCCGCGCGGCGCCGCGCGCCGCCTGTTGGGCATTGTCGCCGAGCGGGCCGGCTTCGCCTACGTCGCTGCCAGCGAGCCGGCAGGCGAGGAGGAAGCCGACGCCGCGCGAGCACAACCCGGCGAGGAACCGCCGTGACCCGCTGGCCCGGAACCGCGCATCTGCATCGCCACGCGGCCAGGATGGGAAGATGACCGCGACGCCGACGAACTCCAGCGTGCTTGCCGAGCCGCGAAGGCCGGCTGCGCGCCGCCGCGGCGCCCTGCGCGAGCGCGAGCTGTCACGGCTGTGGCAGGAGCAGCGGCTGGCGCCGGAGGCGCTGGTGACGGCCGACGGCGCCGAGGTCGAGGTCATCTACCGCGGCCGGCGCGGCCTGGGGCCAGGGCCGGACTTCCGCGACGCGGTGATTCGCCTCACCCCCCGGCCCCCTCTCCATGGACATGAAGAGGGGGAGAGTACGGACGGGCTTTCTTTCCGGGGAGACGTCGAGCTGCATGTGCGCTCGTCGGATTTTCGCCGGCACGGGCATCACGAGGACCGGGCGTACCTGCGGCTGGCGCTGCATGTGGTATTCGAGGACGACGGCGGCCCGGTAACGCTGCTGGACGGCCGCGTGGTGCCGACGGTTGCGCTCGGCCGGTGGGTGCAGCGCCGCGCCGGCGAGATCCGGCTGGCGCTGGCGTCGCCCGAGCCGTACCGCGAGCCCTGCCATTCGGCGCAGGCGCGCCTTGGCGCCGATCATGTGCGTGGCGTGCTGCGTGAAGCCGGTCGGCGGCGGCTGCGCGAGCATGCCGCCCCGCTTGGCGCCTGGATCCATGCCCTCGGCGCCGAGGAGGCGCTCTACGTGGCGCTGGCGCGGGCGCTGGGGTTGACGCGCAACACCGCGGCGTTCGAGCAACTCGCCCGCGCCCTGCCACTGGCAGAGCTGCGCGCGGTCGCCGCACGCGCCGGCGATCCACAGTGCGCCGTCGAAGGGCTGCTGCTCGGCACCGCCGGCTTGCTCGAGCCGCAGCTCTCGCTCTGGCCGGATCACGGAGACGGCGCCGCTGCTCGCCGGTGGGCAGCCTGGCAGGCGGCCGGTGCGCCGGCTGTCCCAGATTTGGTCTTTGCCGGCGGCGAGCGTCCCGGCTGCTCCCCGCGCGAGCGGCTGCTCGGCCTGGCGGCGCTGTCGCTGCGATCGGGTCCGCCGCTGGACGCCACCATGCCGGAATGGCCGGCGCTGCTCGCCGCTGGGCCGAAGGCGCTGCTCGCCGCCTTGCAGGTGGGCGGCAGCATCGGCCGCGACCGCGCCATCGAGTTGGCGGTGAACGCGGTGCTGCCCTGGCTGCTGGCTGCGCACGGCGCCGACGCCGACCTGGCCGCCGCGGTTTTCGCCGCCTATGAAGCGTTGCCGGCGTCGGCAAGCTACGGCGCGACGCGGCCGCTCACGGCGGCGCTTCGCACGGCGAACGGTCGATCGCTGCTTCGCGGCGCCGCGGCGACGCAGGGCGCCCTTGCGCTCACCCGCGACTGGTGCACACAGGGCGGCTGCGGCCGCTGCCCGCTTTCATAGGGAACAGGGAACACAGCATCGGCCCGGAGACGGAGGGCGTCCTGAGCCTGTGCTGCGACGCCTGCCCTCGGGAGCGATGTCGCGGATCGCGATTGCGCAGGTTACGAGGGCCGCTGCGTATCGCTGCTCGCCGGCTCGGTTTCGCCGAGCTGCGCCAGCCAGCCGTGGTACTTGGCGATCTTCTGCGCGTACTCGTCTTGCATCGCGCGCAGCTGCTCGACCTTCTGGCAGATCAACGCGTACTGCTTCTCCGTCTCGGCGAGGGCGCGACGCAGCTTCTCACGGCGCTCGGCCACGTCCGCGTCGCGACGGTATTCGGCGCGGATCTGGCTTTTCAGCTCCTCGGCCTCGACCATCTCCTTGATCTCGGCCAGCGAGACATTGAGCAGCCGCTGCAGTTGCTTGATCCGCTCCACGCGGCGCACGTCGTCCTCGGAGTAGAGCCGGAAGCCGCCCTCCATGCGCGTGGGCGGCTTCAGCAGGCCCTTCTCCTCGTAGAAGCGCAGCGTACGGTGCGTCACGCCGAGGCGCTCGGCCACCTCGCCGATCTGCAGGTAGGCGTCTTCACGGGTAGCAGTCACACGCCGTCCTCGAAGGGGGTGTACGCGGAAACCCCCGCCGCCGCGTCGGGTGCGGCCAGACTAGTCGGCCCTTCCGCGCACGTCAAGGTGGGCGGCGGGGTGAGGTGTGCGCGGGCCTCGGCCATCCGCACCGGCGGCGCGGCACAGCGGTCCCGCGCGATCACCTTCACTCGTCGTCATCGTCGTCGTCATCTTCTTGTACCGGCTCGGCCATCGTCAGCATCGAACTGTTGACGGAAAGCAGCCCGGAGTCGTTGCGCGAGCGTTTCGGCCGCGGGCGCAGCCCGTCGATCGCGGCGCGCAGGGCGGCGAGACGCTTCTCCCCGCCGCTTTCGCCGAGGTCGACGACGATGCCGACCACGCCGGCCTCGCGCAGCGCCTCCAGCTCGCGCCCGGCCGGCTCGTTGGCGAGGAAGAGGAAGAGCGGTTTGCGCGAGAAGCCGGAGACGCGCTGCAGCTCGAGTTGGCGGCGCACGGTGAGCGCGCCTTTCCAGCGCACCAGCAGCGCGTCGATCGGCAGCCACTGCAACGCCTGCAAGAGGCTGTCGGGCAGCTCGTCCGGCGCCTGCATCACCAGGCCGGCGTCCTCTTCAAGCAGCACGGCGGCGGGCGCCTCGTCGCCGTTGAAGACGATGAAATCAAAGCCGCCCTCACGCGCCTGCACGGCGTCGGCGGCGCCGTCCAGCCAGGCGCCGCGCACGGGCTCCTGCTTTGCGCCGTTCGCCGCGGGCGCCTTGGCCGCGCCCTGGATGAGCAGCACATCGGCCGCTTCGGGCGCGGCCGCGTTCGGGCCGATCAGCGCCGCCAGCAACATCGTGGCGCGGGGCTTGGTTTGAGCGGGCGCGAAGCCGATCTGCGGCGCTTCGGCCCGCGTGGTGCGTTTGATAGCCTCTGAAAGTTTGCTCATGATGACCGAGTCCTTTGCCCAAAACCGGTGAAGAATCCCGCGACGATCTGCCTGCGGCCCGGTGGCCGGGCGCGTCGCGCTCTCTGCGATCGATGGTACGGACGGCCGTTGAAATGCGTCAACGAACGGCGGCGCGGTGGCGATCGCACGGCACGGCCGCGGGCGAAGCACCCGCCGACCTCTAGCCCCTAATCGGGGCATGGGTGACACTGAAATGCGCCGGAAAGTGCGAGCGGTTGTGGCCGCGTGCCGGCGCCGCCCGCGAGCCACGCGAAGGGGGACGCGGTGTACCAGGAGCTCAGTATCTTCTCGGGCAACGCTCATGAGGCGCTGGCGCGAGCGATCTGCGACCACCTGGGCCGGCCGCTGGGCCGCGTCGCCGTCTACAAGTTCAGCAACGACAACATCTTCGTGCAGATCCAGGAGAACGTGCGTGAGCGCGACGTCGTCGTGGTCCAACCCGCGGCCGCGCCGGTCAGCGACCACCTGCTGGAGCTGTTCATTATGATCGACGCCTTCAAGCGGGCGTCGGCCGGCCGCATTACCGTGGTGATGCCCTACTACGCCTACGGCCGTAGCGACAAGAAGGACCAGCCGCGCGTGCCGATCACGGCGCGGCTGATCGCCAACTTCCTCGAAGTGGCCGGCGCCGACCGCCTGCTCACGGTCGATTTGCACGCCGGCCAGATTCAGGGCTTCTTCAATGTGCCGGTGGACGAGCTGACCGGCTTGTACACGCTGGTGGATTACTACGAGCGGCTACACCTGCCCGATCCGGTGGTCGTCGCCAGCGACCTCGGCGCCTCCAAGCGGGCGCGCAACGTCGCGGCGCGGCTCGACGCACCGCTGGCCGTGATGGAGAAGCGCCGGGTGAGCAACGACGAGAACGCCGAGATCATGACCGTGATCGGCGAGGTCAAGGACCGGACCGCGATCATCATCGACGACGAAGTGCTCACCGGCGGCACCCTGCTCCAGGCGGTCTGCGCCCTGCACGAGCGCGGCGCCCGCGCGATCTACGCCGGCGTCACACACGGCGTGCTCTCCGGCAACGCGGTGGAGCGCATTCAGGCCAGCCCCTTGCAGGAGCTGGTGATCACGGACACGCTGCCGCTGCCCGAGGAGAAGCAACGCGAGAAGATCAAGGTGCTGTCGCTGGCGCCGCTGCTGGCCCGCGCGATCCACAACATCCACACCGGCCAGTCCGTCGGCGACCTGTTCAAGCCGGTGCCCCTGGCGCCCTGAGCGCGTGGCCTCACCCCCGGCCCCTCTCCATGCCATGGAGAGGGGAGCTGCTCAGCCGCGCCTTCAGCCTCAATCATCCGAACTGAGATCTCCCCTTCCCCTAGAATTGGGGGAAGGGGCCGGGGGATGGGGGCCGCGCCCGTAACCGCAGGCGCTGGTGTATCCTTATTGTGACGCGCGGCATGGCGCCCGCTTTGCTGTGCCCCACGCCGGCGGTTCGGCGCAGCGCTGTATCGTTCTCGCGGCTTGCCGGCTGCCTACGTCGCCAGCCGCGCACCCAGGATGGACCCCATGAAGTGGTTGAACAAACTGATCGGCGATCCCAACGAGAAGGAGCTGAAACGGCTCCAGCCGATCGTGGACGAGATCAACGAGCTTGAGCCGGAGCTGATGGCGCTTGCAGACGACGATCTGCGCGCCAAGACCGAGGAGTTCCGCGCCCGGCTCGACGAAGGCGAAACGCTCGACGATCTGCTGCCTGAAGCCTTCGCCGTGGTGCGCGAGGCCTCACGCCGCTGGACCGGCCGCCGTCACTTCGACGTGCAGCTCGTGGGCGGCATCGTGCTGCACCAGGGCAAGGTCGCGGAGATGAAGACGGGCGAGGGCAAGACGCTCGTCGCCTCGCTGCCGCTCTACCTCAACGCGCTGGCCGGCCGCGGCGCCCACCTCGTCACCGTCAACGACTACCTGGCCAAGCGCGGCCCGCAGTATATGGGCCCCGGCCAGATCTTCACCCGGCTCGGTCTCAGCGTCGGTGTGCTGCAACACGAATCGGCCTTCCTCGTGGCGCAGGAGAAGGTCTCCGACGTGCCCAACGCCGAGTATCTCGTGCCCTGCCAGCGTCGCGACGCGTATCGGGCCGACGTGCTCTACGGCACCAACCACGAGTTCGGCTTCGACTACCTGCGTGACAACATGGCCCGCAGCCTCGACGACTGCGTGCAGCGCGAGCTGTACTACGCGATCGTGGACGAGGTCGACAGCATCCTGATCGACGAAGCGCGCACGCCGCTGATCATCAGCGGCCCGGCGGAAGAGAACGTCGGCATCTACCAGGCCTTCGCCCGCATCGTGCCCACGCTGCGCCACGAAGAAGATTATGAAGTTGATGAGAAGCAGAAGGTCGTGACGCTGACCGATGCCGGCGTCGAGAAGGTCGAGCACGGCCTCGGCATCGACAATATCTACTCCGCCGAAAACTACAAGCTCACCCGCTTTCTCGACGCGGCGCTGAAGGCGCAGATCATCTTCCAGCGCGACCGCGACTACGTGGTTAAAGACGGCGAGATCATCATCGTTGATGACTTCACCGGGCGCTTGATGTATGGCCGGCGCTGGTCCGACGGCCTGCATCAGGCGGTCGAGGCAAAAGAACGGGTCAAGATTCAGAACGAAAGCGTGACCTACGCCACGATCACGCTGCAGAACTACTTCCGCCTCTACGAGAAGCTTGCGGGTATGACCGGCACGGCGCTGACGGAGGCCGAAGAGTTCGACAAGATCTACAAGCTCGAAGTCGTGGCGATCCCGACGAATATGCCCATGGTCCGCGAAGACGCCGGCGACCTCGTTTACCGCACGGAAGAGGGCAAGTTCAACGCCGTGGTCGAAGACGTGATCGAGCGGCACGCGGTGGGACAGCCGGTGCTCGTCGGCACGGTCTCGATCGAGAAGTCCGAGTACCTGGCGGAGCTGTTGAGCCGGCGCGGCGTCAAGCTCGAAGTGCTGAACGCCAAGCAGCATGAGCGCGAGGCGGCGATCGTGGCGCAGGCCGGCCGGCGGGGCGCGGTGACCATCGCGACGAACATGGCGGGCCGCGGCACCGACATCATCCTCGGCGGCGAGCCGGAGGACCGCGACCCGCAGGAGTGGACCGCCGAGCACGAGCAGGTCGTGGGTTTGGGCGGTCTGCACATTATCGGCACCGAGCGCCACGAGTCGCGACGCATCGACAACCAGTTGCGCGGCCGTGCCGGTCGCCAGGGCGACCCCGGCAGCTCGCGCTTCTATGTCTCCTTCGAAGACGACGTGATGCGTCGCTTCGCGCCGGAGTGGCTGCCGGGCATGATGACCAAGCTCGGCATGGACGACCAGACGCCGATCGAGCACTCCTGGGTGACCAAGGCGATCTCCACCGCGCAGCAGAAGGTCGAGGGCTACAACTTCGACATCCGCAAGCATGTGGTCGAGTACGACGACGTGATGAACATGCACCGCAAAGTGATCTACGAGGAGCGCCAGAAGATCCTCGAAGGCGGCGACATGCGCGCCAACGTGCGGCAAATGGTGGACGAGGAGCTTGCCGCCGTGGTCAGCGCCCACGTCGAGGGCCGGCCGCAGGACGAGTGGGACCTGGCCAGCATGCTGGCGCAGCTCACGGCGATCATGCCGCTGCCCGCGAGCCTCAGCGAAGACACGCTGCTGGAGATGACGCCCGAGCAGATGCGCGAGCACGTGCAGGAGATCGCGCATGCGGCCTACGATCGCAAGATCGCCGAGTTCGAGCCGGCCAAAGGCATCGCGCCCTTCGGCGACGATCCCTTCGGCTTCGTGGAGCGGCAGGTGCTGCTGCAGACGATCGACGTGCTCTGGGTGGAGCATCTGACCGCGATGGAGGAGATGCGCGAGGGCATCGGCCTGCAGGCCTACGGCCAGAACGACCCGCTCGTGATGTACAAGCGGGAGGGCCACGACATGTTCGATCAGCTGAAGGGCAATATCCGCAATTTGGTTGCTCGCAACATCTTCCACCAGCAGCTCACGCTCCGCCAGGGCCCGCCGCCGCCCCAGGCCAGCGCCGAGCAGCAGGCCCTCGCCGCGGGCGCCGCCAACGGCGCTTTGCCCGCCGCCGAAGAGGCCGCGGCGCCGCCGCCGTCCGTCACCCGCCCCGCGCCGCGCCTGCGCGAGAACCGCGAGGCGCCCGTGGCGAACGGCAACGGCAACGGGGCACGGAACGGCGCCGCAGGCAAGCCCGCGCCGGCGCTGGTTGCCACGAAAATGCCCGGCCGCAACGAGCCCTGCTACTGCGGCAGCGGCATGAAGTACAAGAAGTGCCACGGGAAGCTGGCGTAGCGCCGCCGGCTTCCGCCCTGCCACCGCCGCAACAGCCGCGCCACCTGCGCTGGCCGCTGTGGTGGCCGGTCTGCCGTCTGCGCGGCGCCCTGCTGCGCCTCGTCATCTTCCCGGCGCTGCGACTGCTCTACCGCATCGACATGAGCGGCGCGGAGCAGTTCGAAGGGCTCGGCGCCTGCGTGATCGTCGCCAATCACTGCAGCCATCTCGACAATGCCCTGATCCTGGCGGCGCTGCCGGCCGCGCGCCGCCGGCGGCTGGCGATCGCCGCCGCGGCCGACACGATCTTCAAGCGCCGCGGCCGGGGCATGCTGGCGGCCTTGCTGGGCAATGCCTTTCCCGTGGCCCGGGGCGGCGGCACTGCGCGCAGCATCGAGTACTGCCGCTGGCTGCTGGAACGCGGCTGGTCGGTGCTGCTCTATCCCGAGGGCCGGCTGACGGTCGGCGGGCCGATGCAGCCCTTCCGCCACGGCATCGGCGTGCTGGCCACGGCTGCGCCCGTGCCGGTCGTGCCGCTGCGCGTCGAGATACTGCGGCGCGGCATGGGCGAAGGCCGGCGGCTGCCGTGGCGCGGCCGTGCGGCAGTCCACATCGGCGCCCCCTGCGATTTCCCGCCGGAAGCGAGCGCGGATGCGGTGGTGAAGGCGCTGGAGGCGGCCGTTTTCGCGGCGGGCCGCGCTTAGGGGCAAGCCGCGCATAAGTTCGTACGAATGAATGCAAGAGCGTGCGTGCGTACGCGGGCGATATGCCGCCTTCTCTCGTTCTCTGCGCCCCTGTCAGCGGTTGCACGCGTCTGCAACGGGTTGCGGTGCGCCGCGGAGCGTCTATAGTGGTGGTACAGCCGCCCCACCAGGCGGCTACCACAGGGCAGTAGGAGGAACCGTATGCGAGTACGTCTCCACTCCCGCTACGGAGTCTGGATGGTGGACAGGTCAGCCCCGAGGGGGGCAATCGCTGGAGGATGACCTGGCTGCCAGCGCGTTAAGGAACGGTCCTCGCGGCGGAATAGGCCGCGTAGCGCAGATACAGGCGGTACTCCCGCCAGGTAAGCCGGGATCATCTGAACAACGCGATAACTTCACAGCCTACACTGAGCCCACCGGCAACCGTCGGTGGGTTTCTTCTTGCCGGCGCCAACTATACGCATGCCGCTCACCCCGCGCCCACAGCGGCCGGCCGATGCCGCCGCACGCGCTGCCTTTGCCACCGCGATCCTCAGCGCAACTCCGCAAATTCGCACGCAATTCTCCGACGACTGGTTTACCGTATGCGCGGAGATGCGGTACAACAGAATCGATCACGCTTACTTCGTGGAGCGATGAGCGGAAAGAGCGATTCTGCCATAGGAGTGCTGACGTGCGAACGCGGCTGATGCCCAAAGAAGAGGCGAAGAATACCCGCAAGCCGAAGACACCCGGTGTGCGCCGGCAACGTATGGATCTCTTCGACGGCTACGCCCGCCATCTGCTGGATAACCCTGAAGAGGCCGTCGTCTACGAAGAGCTGGACGAAAATCCGCAAAAGTTCGTGCTCTCGCTGCGCGGCGCCTTCAAGCGGGCGGGCGTCAGCGCCTCCGTACGCAAGATGCGCGGCCGCGACGAAGTGCGCGCCTGGATGGAAGAGAAGCCCGCGCCAGCGGCGAAGCGGCCTGCCCGCAAGCGCGCCTAGCAGATTCTCGAAGCGGAAACCCCAACCAGGAGCGCCTGTAACCTTGTTTCCCTGAGCGGCAGCAGAGAACGCCTCGTGAGCGCGGGCACTACGGCGCAAGCGGTGTGCCAGCCGGCTCCCGGTTGGGCGAGCGCAGTCCTTGCAGGAAATCAACCAGAACCTGCATCTCCGCGGGCGAGAGCACGCCGGCGTAGGCCGGCATGCCGCCTCCGCCCGCGGCGATGCGCGTGGTGAGCTGCGCCGGTGTCAATCGATCCCCAACCGCGCCCAGGTCCGGGCCTTTGTGCCCGCCTGAACCAGCGATCGCATGGCAGGCGCGGCAGCCGCGAAACTGGAAGACCTGCGCCCCTTTCTGCCGCGCCGGGTCGAGTTGCGTCTGCACCGCGGCCGGCAAGGGGCTTGCGCCCAGCGCCGCGAAGTTCGGCGACCATGGTGCCCGGAAGCCCTCGACGCTCAGCACAACGACCAGAATCACCGGAATGGTGACGACGGCCGGCGCCCATGGCCGGCTGCGCAGGCTGCGTTCGCCCGTGGGCCAGAGCAGCGGAATCAGCGCCAGCCCGAGAAAGACGAGCAGCGGAAAGCCAAGGATCACCAGATTCTCGATCGACGGTGGGCTCAGCGCGAGCACGGCGAAATACCAGACGAAGTACCAGTCCGGCCGCGGATACGCCTGCACGATCGTCGGATCGGCCGGCTTGCCCAGGTGCGGCGGGCCGAAGATCGCCGCCAGCGCGATGATCGCGACGACGACCAGCAGCATCACGACCGCGTCCTTCCAGGCCGCGTCCGGGAAGAACGGCTCACCCTGCTTCAGTTCCTCCTCGTATTCCTGCAAATACGTCGCCTTGTGCACGGGCCGCCCCGCCCGCGGCCACTCGGAGACGCCGTGACGGATCGCGAGATACAGATGCAGGCCAATCATGCCGAAGATCAGCGCCGGAATCAGAAAGACGTGGATCGCGAAGAACCGTGTCAGCGTCGCGCCGCCCACGGTCTTGCCCGCGATCAGCAGCTTCGTCAGGATGCCGCCGATGATCGGCGTGCGCGCCGCCTGCTCCGCGCCGACCACGGTCGACCAGAAAGCGTTCTGATCCCAGCGCAACAGTTGGCCGGTGAAGGCCATCGCCAGGGTCAGCGCCAGCAGCAGCACGCCGCTCAGCCAGTTCAACTCGCGCGGGAATTTGTAGGAGCCGGTCATGAAGACCTGCGTCATGTGGATCAGCACCAGCACGACCATCGCGCTGGCGCCGAAGAAGTGCATGCCGCGCAGGATGTTGCCGAACTCGGCCTGGCTGGTGATGAAATGCAGGCTGTCGTAGGCGTTGCTGGGCGCTGGCACGTAGTTCGTCGCCAGCGCCACGCCGGTGACGACCTGCAAGATGAAGGCCATCAACGTGGCGCTGCCGGTGACGTACCACCAGTTGACGCTGCGCGGCACGGGATGGCGCACGACCGGCATGATCGTGCTGGAGAAGCCCAGCCGCTCGTCCAGCCAGCGCCACGCTCCGATCAGCAGCTTCACGTATGCGTCCCGTCACGGCCTCGGCTCTGCCCGGCCGTCATACAGTCTGCAGCCCGCTTACCAGCGCCTGTAGGCGCCCGTCGCGAATCCGTGTCTCGTAGGTGAAGAGGCTGCGCGGCGGCGGCCCGCCGGCCACCGTGCCGTCGCCGTTGTAGACGCCGCCGTGGCAGGGGCAGAGGAAGAGCTGCGCCTCGGGCAGCCAGTTCACCGGGCAGCCCAGGTGGGTGCAGTTCACCTGGAAGGCCGTGAAGTCGTTGCCGGAGCCGCGGCGCACCCAAACGGCCGTGCGGGCCGTCTCGCCCGCCCAGGGCAGCGACGACGGATCGGACAGCTCGGCCTCGCGCGTTTCGCCCTGGCGGAAGCTGTCGACGGGGCCGAGATCGGCCCAGGTCGCGGGCGTGGAGTCGAACAACGGCCCGAGCAGATAGCCGACGACGGGCACGGCCAGCGCCAGCGCCACCAGCCCGCCGCCGCCCACGGCCACCCGCGTCAGCAGGCGGCGGCGGGAGAGGACGGCTTCACGTGCGGCTCCCGGCGGCCTCGGCTCTCCGGCCTGCTCTGTCATCGCTCGCCCCTCCGTCATCCCGCCGGCCATGATGCGGGCGCTCCGCCAGCGCCCGCATTCAGTGCGCGCCCCCCGGCGCCGGCGTCGCCAGTGCGCCGGCCCGCCAGGAGGCGAGTAAGGCCACCAGGTCGTTCACCTGCTGATCGGTTAGCGCGGCGCCGCCCAGGTTTGCGTAATCCGGCATGCCCCGCCGCGCGATGCCGGTCACGATCACCCGCCGCAGGAGCGCGTCGCTGCTCAGCGCCAGGGCGTTCGGCGCCTTGAGCGCGCCGCCGCTGCCGCCTTCGCCCTGCTGGCCGTGGCAGCGGGCGCAGCTCGCCGCGTAGACCTGCTGCCCGCGAGCCGCGTCGCCCGCCGGCAGGTTCTGCCCGGAAAGGCGCGGCGCGCCGGCGGGCGGCGTGGCCTGCGGCGGGCCGAAGCCGCGGATCGCCCTCACCAGCGCGTCGAGCTGTTGATCGCTCAGCGTGCCGCCGAAGTTGCTGCCGTAGGCCGGCATCTGGTTGCCTGGCCGGCCCCGCTCGATCACCTGGCGCAGCGTCTCGTCCGAGGTCAGCCGCTGATACAACGCATCGTCCAGCGAGACGGCGATACCGCCGCGGCCGCGCTCCCCGTGGCAGGCGGCGCAGTTCTGCGCGTACAGCGTGCCGCCATCCGTGATCTGGCTCGGCAGCAAGCTCGATCCTTCCGAGCCGCAGGCGGCCAGCAGCGCGGCGCCGAAGATCAGCAGCGCGCCGAGCACGGCCAGTTCTCGCCCGCGCCGGCCGATCACGGCCCACCTCGATCGCCGTGCCCGCCGCCGCGCTCGCGGTACTCGTGCACGATCTCCCGCCCCCAGCCCCAGAGCGCGACCACGAACAGCGCCAGCCCCGCGATCGACACCGCGACGTTGGTGATCACGCCCCAGGCCAGCAGCGTCACGCCCGAGGCCAGCACGGCCGGCCAGACCGTGGGCCGTGGCAGATGGAACGGCTGCGCGGGCTGAGCCGCCGCGGGCGGACGCCTGTCCGGCGCTTCGGCATGCGCCGGCGGTGGTTGCTGTCGCGGGCGGCGTTGCTCTCTGCGGCTCATCTCAGCGCCCACAGGTAAACAAAGACGAAGATGAACACCCAGACGGCGTCCACAAAGTGCCAGTAGTACTCGATGCTGCGCAGCGCACCGTTGTGCGGCGAGGCGATGACGCCGGCCGCATTCAGGCCGAACAGCGTGCAGAGCAGCAGCAGGCCGATCGCCACATGCAGGCCGTGAAAGCCGGTGAGCGTAAAGAACGTCGAGCCGAACAGGTTCCGCGCCAGCGTCACGTGCTCATCCAGCAGGGTGTGGTACTCCCACGCCTGGCCCAGCAGGAAGATCAGCCCCAGCAGGATCGTCAGGCCGAGCAGGAGGCGGAAGCCGCGCCCGTCACCCCGCCGTAGCTGCCGGCCGGCGAGCCAGATCGTGCCGCTGCTCGCCCAGAGGCAGGCCGAGAAGATCGCCGTGCGGCCGACGTCGAGCGCCGACTTCGCCGAGGGGCCGGCATTGGCGTCGCGGTAGCTGATGTAGGCGATCAGCAGGAAAAGGAAGAAGGTCGCCTCCGACGAGATGAAGATCAGCGTGCCGAGCGCGGCGTTCGAGGGCCCCGACGGGCGGGCGGCGGGCGCGGCGCGGGCGGCGCTCACGGCGTCCCTCCGGCCTCAAGCCCGTCAAAGACCGGTCCGTCGCGCAGCGGGCGGCGGCCGTGCACGATGGGAATGCGGTCGAAGTTGTGCGGCGGCGGCGGCGAGCTGGTCGCCCACTCCAGTGACCACGCCTCCCAGGGATTGTCGCCGGCCGGTGCGCCGCGCAGCCAGCTCTGCAACACGTTCCAGAGGAAGACGATCACGGCCACGGCCAGCACGAAAGCGCCGATCGTCGCGATCAGGTTGTAGCCGTCCCAGCCGCGATCGGCCGGATAGGTGTAGATGCGGCGCGGCATGCCCAGCAGGCCGAGCAGGTGCATGGGGAAGAAGGTGAGGTTGAAGCCGATCAGCGTCAGCCAGAAATGGAACTGGCCGACGCGCTCGTCCAGCAGCCGGCCGGTGACCTTGGGGAACCAGTAGTAAATGCCGGAGAAGACACCGAGCATGGTGCCGCCGAAGAGCACGTAATGGAAGTGGGCCACGACGTAATAGCTGTCCGTCACCTGCCAGTCCACCGGCACCAGCGCCAGGCTGACGCCGCTGAGCCCGCCGATGAAGAACATGGCGATGAAGCCGATCGAGAACAGCATCGCCGTCGTCAAACGCAGGGCGCCGCCCCACATCGTCGCCAGCCAGTTGAAGATCTTGATGCCGGTGGGAATCGCGATCAGCATGCTGGAGGCGCCGAAGAAGGCGTTCGCCGCCGTGCCCATGCCCACGGCGAACATGTGGTGCGCCCAGACGGTCATCGAAAGGAAGCCAATCGCCACGCCGGAGGCCGCCATCACCGTGTAGCCGAACAGCGGCTTGCGCGAGAAGACGGGGATCACCTCGGAGACGATGCCGAAGGCCGGCAGCGCCATGATATAGACCTCGGGGTGGCCGAAGAACCAGAACATGTGCTGCCAGAGCAGCGCGTCGCCGTTGACGTTCGTGTCGAAGAAGTGGGCGCCGAAGCGACGGTCCGCTTCGAGCATGAACGCCGCGGCGGTGAGGCTGGGGAACGCGGCGAGGATCAGCACGGCGGTGACCAGGATCATCCAGACGAACATCGAGAGCCGTCCCCAGCTCACGCCGGGCGCCCGCATGTTCGTGATCGTCACCAGCAGGTTCACGGCGCTGGCGATCGTGCCCGCGCCGGTGACGAGGATGCCAAGCGACCAGTAATCGACGGCGAAGCCGGGCGAGTAGGCGCGCTCCGTCAGCGGCGCGTAGGCGAACCAGCCCGCATCGGGCGATCCCCCGGCGAAGGGGCTGAAGTTGAGCAGCAGCCCGCCGAACAAGAGCAGCCAGAAGCTGAGCGCGTTCAGCCGGGGAAAGGCCATATCTCGCGCCCCGATCAGCAGCGGCACGAAGTAGTTGGCGAAACCGATCAGCGCCGGCATCACGAAGAGGAAGATCATCGTCGTGCCGTGCATCGTCATCAGCGCGTTGTACTGGCTGGGCGAAAGGAAGTGGTTGTCGCTGGTGGCGAGCTGAATGCGCATCAGCAACGCCTCGACGCCGCCGATGGCGAAGAAGGCGAAGGTCGTGACCAGGTAGAGAATGCCGATCTGCTTGTGATCGACCGTCGCCACCCAGCGCCACAGCGCCAGCTCGCTGGCGGGGCGCGGCACGGCGCCGGGCTGGGTTCCGGCGACGCTCGCCATCGGCTACTTCAACCCTTCGAGATAGGTCACGAGCTGCTGGATCTCCTGCGCCGAGAGCTTCAGGTTCGGCATCTGGTTGCCGGGCTTCACCGCCTGGGGGTTCGCCAGCCAACGGGCGAGATCGGCCGGCGTGTTGTCGAGCACGCCGGCGGCCAGCGTCTGCCGCGCGCCGAAGTGCGTCAGGTCCGGCCCCACCTGCGCGGCGGCGTTGCTGCCGCGCACCGCGTGACAGGAGATGCAGGTACGGCCTGCGAAGACCGCGGCGCCGGCCTGGGCGTCGCCGGCGGCCGGAGCCGTTGCCGGCGCCGCCTCCGCCGCAAGCCACTGGTTGAACCGATCGTCGGGCAGCGCGATCACGCGCAGGCGCATGCCCGCGTGCTGCAGGCCGCAGAACTCGGCGCACTGGCCAAGATAGGTGCCCTCCTTCTCCGCCTTGAACCAGAGCGTGTTGTGCTTGCCGGGAATCACGTCGGTCTTGCCGGCAAGCTCGGGCACCCACCAGCTATGGATCACGTCCTGCGAATAGAGGTCGAGCTGCACCGGCCGGCCCGCCGGCACCACCAGCTCGTTCGCGGTTTCTACCTTCGCGTCTGGATAGCGGTACTCCCACCACCAGTCGTGGCCGATCACGTCGATGTGCAGGGCGTCGGCCGGCGTGGCGGCGATCGTGTTCATCGAGCGCAGGGCCAGGATGAAGAGCACGACCACGAGGATTCCGGGAATCGTGAACCAGATGATCTCGATGCGGCGGTTGCCTTCGATTTGGCGCGGCTCGGCGGCGTCGCGGCGGGCGCGGAAATGGAACGTCGCATAGAGCAGCCCGCCCTCGATCAGCACGAAGACGATCGCCGCGAGCACCAGCATGATCCACAGCAGCGTGGTGATCGAGCGCGCCGTGGGCGAGTGCGGGTCAAAGGCGGAAGGGCTGTCGGCCTGCGCTGCCCCGCTGCCGAGCGCCACCACCGCCGCGCCACACAGCAAACCGGAAAGGAGAACTCCCCACCGCCGATATCGCATGCGGGGCTCCCGCGCGGCCAGCCCGCGCCGCGCCGGATTGTAGCATGGACCGGGAAGTTAAGCCGCTCATACCTAATTCGGGTGATGGCCGTGTGCCCTCACCCTCGGGTCGATCTCATTGTCCCAATCCTGGGAGAGGGGAGCTTGCTCCCACACGAAGCAGGAGACTCCCCTAGAATTAGGGCAAGAGGCATGAACCGGGGGCCGGGCGCCCGACGGAGGAGCGATGAACCGCGCGCTGATCGTGATCGACATGCAAAATGACTTCTGCCTTCCTACCGCCGACCTCTTCGTCGCCGGCGCGCCGGCCTGCACGCCGCGCGTGATCGAGGCGGTGTCAGGTTTCCGCGCCGCGGGCGTGCCGATCGTCTGGGTCACGCGCCGGCACCGGCCCGACGGCAGCGACGTGGACCGCTCGCGCCAGGCGCTGTTCGCCGAGCGGCCGTTCCTGGTGCAGAGCCCCGGCAGCGACCTGGTGGACGGCCTGCGCCTGCAGCCCGGCGAGTACGAGATCGTCAAGCGCCGCTGGAGCGCCTTCTTCGGCACCGACCTGGATGCGCTGCTGCGCCGGCTGCGCGTTGAGCGGCTCTATCTCTGCGGCGTGCAGACGCCGAACTGCATCCGCGGCAGCGCCGTCGACGCCAACGCGCTGGACTACGAGTGCGTCGTGCTCAGCGATGCGACCGCCTCGGCCACCGACGCCGTGCAGCAGGCCAACCTCTTCGACATGCGCAACATGGGCATCGAGATCTTGCCGACGGCCGCGGCGCTGGCGGAGATCCGGCAGCCTGCGCGGGCCGCGCGCTGATGGCGCACCCTGCCGGCGATTGCCGCGCGGCCGCCCGTCTCGTTAAGATCCGATCGCCATGACCGAACTTTCTGCCCCGCGGCGCGAGCGTGCCCTGTCAGTCCTGCGCGCCACCTTTGGCTACGGCTCGTTCCGGCCGCTGCAGGAGGAGATCGTCGGCGCGGTGCTGGCCGGGCGCGATACCTTCGTGCTGATGCCCACCGGCGGCGGCAAGTCGCTCTGCTACCAGTTGCCGGCGCTCCTGCTCGAGGGCATGACCGTCGTCGTCTCGCCGCTGATCGCGCTGATGCAGGACCAGGTCGATCAGCTCACCGCGCTCGGCGTTGCCGCGACGTTCATCAACAGCTCGCTCGACCTGGGCGAGATGGACCGCCGTCGCCGGGCCGTGGCGCGCGGCGACGTGAAGCTGCTCTACGTCGCGCCGGAACGCTTCGCCAGCCCTGGCTTCTTGAACCTGCTGGGCAACACCGGCGTCGCCCGCTTCGCCATCGACGAAGCGCACTGCATCTCCGAGTGGGGCCACGACTTCCGCCCCGACTACCGCGAGCTGAAGCGGCTGCGCCAGGTGTTCCCCGAAACGCCGTTCGCCGCCTTCACCGCCACGGCCACGGCGCGCGTGCAGCAGGACATCGTCGCGCAGCTCGGTCTCAAGCACGCCGCTCAGTTCCGAGCCAGCTTCAACCGCGCCAACCTGTTTTACGAGGTGCGGCCGAAGAAGAGCGCCTACGAGCAGTTGCGCCGCTACCTGCGCGGCCGCCGGCGCGACTCGGGCATCATCTACTGCCAGTCGCGCGAGGGCACAGAGAAGCTCGCGGCGAAGCTGCGCGCCGACGGCTTCAGCGCCACCGCCTACCACGCCGGCCTGGAGCCGGACGAGCGCCGCGAGCGCCAGGGCGCCTTTATCCGCGACGACGTGCGCATCATGGTCGCCACGATCGCCTTCGGCATGGGCATCGACAAGCCGGACGTGCGCTTCGTCGTGCACGCGGACCTGCCGCGCAACCTGGAAGGCTACTACCAGGAGAGCGGCCGCGCCGGCCGCGACGGCGATCCTGCCGACTGCATCCTCTTCTACAGCTACGGCGACGTGACCAAGGTCATGCGCTTCATCGACGAGAAGCCGCCGGCCGAGCGCCGCGTCGCCGTGCAGCAACTGCGGCAGATGGCAAACTGGGCCGCGGACCCCGCCTGCCGCCGCCGCGCCCTGCTCGCCTACTTCGATGAGCAGTTCCCTGGCCAGAACGCGCCCTGCTGCGACGTCTGCCGCGACGGCCTGGCCGACGCCGAGCCGGTAGATTGCACGATCGAGGCGCGTATGCTGATCGCCGCCGCGCGCCAGACGGGTGAGCGCTTCGGCGGTGCGCACCTGGTCAAGATCCTGCGCGGCACGGCCGACGAGCGCACCGAGCGCTGGGGCCACGAGCGGCTGAAGACATGGGGCGTCGGCGCGGAGCGTTCGCAGGAGGAATGGCAGCACATCGTGCGCGAGCTGGTGCGCGAGGGCTACCTGCGCATCGACACCGAGGCGTATAACGCCATCCGCGTCACCGAGCAGGGCGACGCCGTGCGCGCCGACAAGCGAACCGTGCTCCTCCGCCCGGCGCCGGCCCGCGCCACCAGCGCCGCCGGCTCGCGCGATCGCGGGACGCGCGATGAGCCGGCTGAACCGGCCGACGAGGCGCTGTTTGAGGCCTTGCGCGCCGTGCGCCGGCGGCTGGCGCTGGAGCAGGCCGTGCCGCCCTACGTGATCTTCTCCGACCGCACGCTGCGCGAGTTAGCGGCGCGCAAGCCCTCCAGCGGCGCGGCCATGCTGCAGGTGAACGGCGTCGGCGAGCACAAGGCCGACGAATACGGCGAATTGTTCCTGCGCGCGATCGCCGAGTACCAGGCGGGTGGCGAGGCGGCCGAAGCGGCGCCGGCTGTGCGGCCGCGGCGCGGGGCGGGCGGCGCCAACGGGTTGTCCGGAACGGTGGAACGCACGCTGGAGTTCCACCGCGCGGGCAAGCGTCCCGAAGAGATCGGCGAGCTGCGCGGCCTCTCCGCAGTGACGGTCTACGGCCACCTTGCCGACGCACTGCTGCTCGGCGCGGAGATCGACCTCGACCGGCTGATTGGCCCGGAGCGGCGGGCGGTTATCCTGGCGGCAATGGATGGTGAAGGCAGCGGGCCGCTGCGCCCGGTGCTCGATCGGCTTGGCGACGGCTACCACTACGGCGAGCTGCGGCTGGTGCAGGCGGCGCTGAACGCCGGCCTGCTCGAGAGCGGCGAGAACCGTGATCAGCGCGGTCTGGGAGTGGGGCGCGGGGCCTGACCCGCGGTGGGTGGCGGGGCTCGATCTGATGAAGCTGGCAGTCGGCGTCGTTGCCTCGCTGGCCGTGCTCGTCGCGGCCTTCATCCTCCTGCCGAGGCTGCTGCTCGACGTTTCCAGCCACGCGCACAACGAGAACGTACCGGTCGGCGAAACTGGCTCCAGCAGCGCGGCGCGCACTGCCGGCACCCCAGCGCCGGGCTCGAGCGCGCGCCGCTTCGTGGACTTCGCCCAGCTGCAGGCCAGCGCCGGCTTCACGCCGCTCAGCCCGGCCTCGCTGCCGGCGGACTATCAACCGTGGGAGCAGTACGTGAAGGCCGAGAACGGCGGCAACGTCGTCGTGCTCAGTTTCTTCAAGCCGGACGGACTCTTCGTGCAGATCTACGAGCGCCAGCACGCGGCCAACGATCGCAGCTTCTTCCGCGGCGGCTTTCAGCCGGGCGAGGGCACCGGCCGGGCCGGCGGCAGGCCGCCCGGCTCGCCCTTCATCGACGTGGGCGGCGTGCAGGGCGTGTACGCGTTCGGAACCGTCGGGCCGGGCAACCGGCAGATGATCGACGCGCTCGGCCCCTCGTCCCGCAACACGCAGCCGCACCGCGTGCTGCTGATCAAGGACAATCTCGAAATCATCGTCGAAGCCGATCTTACGGATGTGCCGCGCGATGAGCTGATCCAGATCGCCGCCGGGCTGCATCAGTGAGGGCTGGCGGGAAGCCCGGTGGATGAACCTGAGCGAGGCGTTCGCGCTGCAGGCACGCGAGCGGGTGGCGATCGTGGGCGGCGGCGGCAAGACCACGATCCTGTTTCGCCTGGCCGCCGAGTCCATCGCCACCGGACGCACCGTCGTCATCGCCGGCACCACCCGCTTCACGCCGCCGCGCTCCGGCCGGCCTCCGCCGTTGCTGATCGTGGGCCCCGAGGACGATCCATCTCAGTCCGTCTCGGCGGCATTGCGCACGTCGCCCGCCCTGACGCTGGCCAGCGGACGCGGCGACAAGGGCCGCTGGCTGCCGCTGAGCACAGCCCAGGCCGACGCGCTGGCTGCAATGCCCGAGCTGGCGCTGCTGGCGCTGGAGGCGGACGGCAGCCGCAACCGGCCGTTCAAGGCGCCAGGCGCGGGCGAGCCGGTGATTCCAGCCTCGACCACGCTCGTGCTCGCGGTCGTCGGCCTCGATGTCGTCGGTCGACCGCTGGGCGAGGAGTGGGTGCACCGTCCGGAGCGCGTGGCCGCACTGAGCGGGCTGGCGCCGGGCGAGCCGCTTTCACCGGAGGCCATTGCCCGCGTACTGCTGCATGCGGATGGCGGCCGCAAAGGCGTGCCCGCCGGCGCCCGCTGGCTGCCGGTGCTGAACAAGGCCGAGCCGGCGCACCGCGCCGCCGGTGAGCGCCTCGCGCGCCTGCTGCTCGCGGGCGGCGCCGACGCCGTCGTGCTTGCCAGCGCCGCGGCAGACGTGCCCGTCCTCGCCGTGATGCAGTAGCGCGGCGCCTATCCCTGCCTCGCTCAGGCGCGGCCGTCCGTTCCCCTGTGGGGAAGGGCGACGCCGCGAGCGGCGGGGTTAGGCTTGCAGGTAGCGTCGCACTGCGGCGAGGGGTAGTCTGGGAGTATGAGCAGCGAGCACGTCACCGTGGCCGCTTCCGGCGCGGCGGCCGCCCCGTCGCCGTCCCTTTCCCGGCCCGACGGCGAATTCGAGGCGCTGCTGCGGCTGGCCGAGCTGCACCGCCGCTTCGCCTCGCCGCAGAAGCCCGACATCGCCTTGCAGGCGATCTGCGACCTGGCGCGCGATCTAACCCGAGGCCGCTACGCCGCGCTGGCGATCACCGACGAACGCGACCGCACCGAAGGCTTCTACACCAGCGGCCTGACCCGCGCCGAGATGAAGGGTCTGAAGGTGCCGCCCACCGGCCACGGACCGCTCGGCAGTCTGCGCAGCGACGGCAGGCCGGTGCGCATCAACGATTTGGAGAACCATCCCTACGCCTTCGGCTTCCCGCCCAGGCATCCGGTGATGCAGCGCATGCTCGGCGTGCCGATCTGGGCGAAGGGCGAGGTGCGCGGCAGCATGTACATCACCGATCGCACGGATGGTGAGCCGTTCGACGACGACGACGAGCGGGCGATGGTCGCGCTCGCCCGCCACGCGACCTACATCGTCGAGAACTTCTGGTACTGAACGAAGGCCGCTTCGCATGCAGCAGCTTCCCACCCAGCCGAGCGCCGGCTTCGGCTCGTCAGTGCAACTGGACGATGCCACCCTGGACACCTTCCTGGCCGAGATCGACCGTCACATCGATACGCGGCTGGCCCAGATGCAGGCGATCCAATCGCCGCCGGCCCACAAGCGCGACGCGGGCAACATCACCGCGATCGTCGGGGTGGGCATCCCGTTCGTCGTGCTTGCGGGCGTCTTCGGCCACACACCGGGCGCGATCGTGGCGACAATCGTGATCGGCGTGCTCGGTGTCGCGCAAATGATCCGCGAGCACCTGGCGTAGGGCGCTGCGCGGTTGCGGCAGGCTCTACAACGGCCACGCGACTCCTGATGACTAAAGTGACTGAAACCAACTTGGGTCGATCGTCACCGCATCGACCTGACGCGTACTGACCCCCAGCGCGTACTCCTTCAGGAGACCGCATAGGCGGTCGCCGTCAATGAGGTCCAGCGCTGGTGCCCCGTCACGGGTCGCCTCACGTTTGGCGTCCTCGGTGAAGTATCCAGTAGTGATGAGGATCCCTTTGTCTGTGCGGCCGACCATCGCTCCCCTGAAGTCACGCACAGCCGCGGCCCCGACACTGCCTCGGTATCGTTTGCACTGAAAGAAGACTTGAAAGCTGAGCAACTGCATTTGCAGCACGCCGATGCCGTCGATCCCACCATCTCCGCTCCGACCTGTGACTTCGACGCGCACGAATCCGGCTTCGCGCAGAAGGCGCTGAGCCAATCGTTCAAAGGCTGGAGGAGGCATGTCACGGAGGGCCTCAAGCAGCCAATCTCGCCACTGTTCGAACTCCGTGCTGCTCAGTGGCGTCCCGATCGAGGTCGAGATCGTAGTGGTCTCCAGCTCTGGCGGAGCCAGTTTTGGTCGCCTGCGTTGGGCAGGTCGGCCCGCATACTGTGCACGAACCTTCTGCGGAATCGCAAGGGCATCAGGCTCTGCTAAGGCTCGCCCGATTTCAGTGAGCGCCCAGACGCCGCGGCTGCTGTTTTGCAGTGCGCCAGCAACCTTTAAGTACGTTCGTGACCACATCAATCGGTAGGAAATCTCGGTGAGCCGGCCATCGCCATGAGGCACCAGCTGCTGCTCTTCGGATAGCCCTTCGAGCGCTATTACACGTTGGTCGATTTCGCGGTTAGTACCCGAGCCACCCAATTCGCGCAGAGCGACGATGGTGGGCCAGATGAGCTGGTCGTACGTTGGCACGCTGACACTGTGCGTCGCCTTCAGTACCATGCTTGCGTCCTCAGAACCGCATCTCGCGGAGGTCGGGCGCGATCAGCAGGCGCGGCTCGGAACGGGCCTGCACCTCCACCGCGCTCACGCCCGGCGCCAGCTCCTTGAGCAGCATGCCCTCCGGCACGATCTCCAGCACGGCCAGGTCGGTGACGATCGTCTGCACGCAGGCCCGCGCCGTGAGCGGATAGCTGCACTCGCGCACGAGCTTCGCTAGGCCGTCCCTGGTCACGTGCTCCATCACCACGATCACCCGCTTAGCCCCGGCCGCGAGGTCCATGGCGCCGCCGATGCCGCCCACACCGCGCGCCGGCACCATCCAGTTCGCCAGGTCACCCCGCTCCGACACCTGCATCGCGCCCAACACCGCGATGTCCACGTGGCCGCCGCGCACCAGCGCGAACGACTCGGTGCTGTCGAAGAAGCTGGCACCGGGCCGCAAGGTGACGTGGGCGCCGCCGGGGTTGATCGTCTCCGTGTCTTCCTCCTCCGGCTTCGCGTAGGCACCGTAGCCAAGCACGCCGTTCTCGCCGTGCAGCAGCACGTCGATATCGGCGGGAATCACGTCGGCCAGCAGCGTGGGCACGCCGAGGCCGAGATTCACCACCATGCCGTCGCGCAGCTCGCGGCAGACGCGCAATACCATCAGCTCGCGGGTGATGGCGCGCGGGTGGGCGGCGCTCACCGGCCGGCGCCGTTCTGCCCGGCGCCGCTGCTCAGCACGACGCGCTGCACGTAGACCGCCGGCGTATGCACGGCGTCGGGTTCGATCTGCCCCGGCTCGACGATCTCCCGCACCTCGGCGATGGTGATCCGCGCGGCGGCGGCCATGGCGTGGTTGAAATTGCGCCCGCTGCGCCGGTAGACGAGGTTGCCGAAGCGATCCGCCCGCAAGGCGCCGACCAGCGCGAAGTCGGCCGGCAGCCAGCGTTCGAGCAGATACTCGCGGCCGTCGAACCAGGCCGTTGGCTTCCCCTCGGCAATCAGCGTGCCCACGCCGGTGGCCGTGTAAAAGGCGGGAATGCCGGCGCCGGCGGCGCGCATGCGCTCGGCCAGCGTGCCCTGCGGCACCAGCTCCAGCTCGATCTGGCCGCGCTTGTACTGCTCCTCGAAGGGTGAGATCCGATCGGCGGAGGCGTAGGCGGGGAACGAGGTGATCACTTTGCCGACCAGACCGGCCTCGATCAGCGGCGCCATCTCGATGCGCGTCGCCGTCTGGATGCAGGTAAGGTTGCGCGCGCCGTGCCGCGCGAGGGCGTGGATCAGGTCCCAGGCCGCGCCCACGCCCACGAAGCCGCCCAGCATCACCGTGGCGCCGTCGGCAATGTCGGAGACCGCCTCCTCGGCGCTGGCGACCAGCTTGTTCATCGCGGCATCCGCAGTGACTTACCGTGACCTAGATGTGAACGTGGACCTCACCGTCTGCGGCCACCGTGGTCGGATAGGTGGCGATCGGGTCCGTCGTGTGCTTCGGATCGAGGGCGCCCATCACGCTGCCCATCAGCGTGTTCTCTTTGTTGAAGGCCGGGTCGTACGGCTCGCGCACGACCTTGCCGGAGCAGACCTCAAACTGGGCCCCGTGCAAGCTGCAGGTGAGCAGGCCATTCTCGACCGTGCCGCGCGTCAAGTCCCAACCACGGTGCGGGCAGGTGCGGGCCGCGGCGCAGACCACCCCCTCCGTGTTCACGAGCATCATCTCTACGCCGCCGACGTTGACCTTGCGCGGCTTGTCCGGCGCCAGCGTGTCCGCGCTTACCCCGGTCGCGACATCGACGCCCCAGCCGTAGGCGTCGGGAAAGGTCGCACGGCTGATCGTGGAGAGCGCGGCGCTCGGCTGGGGCCGGGCGGCGGCATTACCAACGGGACGCGGCCAGGCCGGCTCGGCATCCTCGTCCGCGTGGCCGGCAGTGGCCTCCGCCGCCTGCGCGGCCCCGTCGGGCGCCGGCAGGGCCGGCGGCGTCGCGGCGTCGAGCGGCGAGACGACGCCGCGCTTGATCGCGTTCTTCTCGCGCCGCTCGCGGGCCGTGTTCGAGATCGTGGTGCGCTCCTTGTTGTAGAGGCCGCGCACCTGCGGCGCCTCCGCATCGAGCAGGCGGTCGAACTTGAAGCCGAGATCGACGAAGGCGCCGTCTACCTGGCGGAAGCTCCAGCTCTGCGGGCTCTGCTCGGCCTGGGGCAGATAGCGGCGGATCGCCAGCTCCACGTTGGGGTCGACCGGCTCGATCGGGGCCTGGCCGCGCGCCTCGGCGAGGCGATCGTGCCAGAACTCTTCGACGTCGACGCTGTAGGCGAAGATGCGCACGCCCAGGTGGTAGATGTCCTCGACAAACAGCTCGATCTCGCCGGGGCCGGGGGGCGCGTCGTCCAGGGCGCGGGAGATGTAGACCAGCCGCTCCGCGACCTCCTGCTGCTCCCGCGTGCCCTTCGCGCAGATGGGAATACTGCGCGCCGCGATGAACGCGAAGACCGGCCGCTCCTCCGGCGTGATGGCGAGCACCGCTGGCATGCGCGAAACCTCCCCTCGCGCCCGCCGGACCGGCCGACGCGCCGGCGCCTTCTCGGCGCCGATTTTTACCGTACGACGCGCTCCGCGTTGCGTCCAGCGCGACGCCACACGGAGGGTGGTGCCGCTACGAGGGGAACGAGGGGCGGCGATCAGGGGTTCGGCAGCAGCGTGTCCACGGCGCTGCCGAACTCCATCACCCAAACCCAGCTATAGGTGCCGCCGTTGGACGCGGCCGGGGCGCGCTTGATGCCGGCGACGACGTAGTCCGGCCCGAGCAGGTTGCCGAGATGGCTGGAGTCGCTCTGCCAGTCGGCGAAGACCGCGTCGGCGCCGGGCTGGCCGCCGTTGAGATTCTCGGCGATCGCCGCCTCTCCGGCCGGATAGCCGCAGGCGTCGAAGCGGGCGACCAGCGAGCCGAAGCCGTCCTCGTGCCCGTACGACTGCCGCGTGACCATGTCGTGCGCCTTCCAGGCCGCGGTGCGTTCGAGGTTCGCGGAGAGCTGCAGCGGCGCCAGGCCGTGCGCCGCGCGCAACTGGTTGACCAGCGCAAGCATGCGCTGCTCTTCGCCGTCCAGGGTGAACGCGGCCGGCGTGACCTGGCAGGCGCCGCCGCTGCTGAGCGTGCTCACGAGCGTCCAGACCATATCCGACGGCGGTGTACCCAGGCCGGTCAGCAGCAAGGTGCCGCGCAGCAAGGCGCCCGCGGCCGCGAGACCGGTATTCGGTGCGGACTGGCCGGCGGCCTCCCAGCTCAGCGACGCCGGCGCGGCATCGCCGCCGCGGGCCACGGCGACCGCTTCATCGCTGGCCGCCTGCGCCGCCGTTCGAGCCTGCTCGATCGCGGCGTCGGCCGCCGCCACCGAGCCGGCGTCTGTGGCATCGCGCGCCGCGGCCACGTTCTCTCGCACGGTAACGACGGCGCGCTGCTCGTTCGCGGAAAGCGCCGGCAGTGGGGCGCTGCCGGTGCGGCGCAGCCCCTCCTCTTGTGTCCGGCGCATGTCGTCGAGCAGCGCCTGCACGCGTGCGTACTGGCGGCTGCGCAGCAATTCGCCCGCCACGCGCGCCACGCCTTCGACGGCGTCACGGTCGGTGGGCGCGTCGCTCAGCGTGTTCTGGAGCTGGTTCAGCGTCGCATCAAGCGCATCGCCCGTCACTTTGCCAAGCGTCACGCTGCCCGCCGCGCCGACCTGCACCAGTGCGCCGCGGCCCGGCTCCAGCGAGGTCACGGCCTCCCAGCCCTGCTGCGGATCGAAGCTGTACGCGGCGTCGGCGCCGCTGATGTCGAGCGTGGCGTCGCTGCTCGGGTTGCCGACCAGCGCGTGCTGGCCGGGCGGCGCCACGGTGCGGCTCGTCTCTGCGGCGCTGCGGTCAAGCGTCAGCGTCGTGTCCTGCGGGAAGAAGATCCAAAGCGCCCGACCGCCGACGGCGCCGCCGTTCGCCACCTGCTCGTAGGCGTTGCCGTCTGCCGTAAGCGAGTAGGCAGGACCGACGCTCGCCGGCAGGACGGTCCCGGAAGGCAGCGCCACCAGGTTCCAACCGGCGCTGTACGTCACCGGCGTGCCCGCTGCCGCCTGGGCGCCGCGGGCGGCGCGGGCCGGCCCCAGCAGCGCACAGAGGGCGAGCAGGAGCGCCGGCAGCAGGCGTCCGCCGAACGGGCGCCCGCTGCCGGCGTTTCGTCGCATGGTCGGGATCGCGAAGAGATGGGCCAAGACAGATCGCCTCACACCCACGCAAACGATAGCTTACCGCGGATTCGTGCACCGGTCGCCGGTGCCCTGCCGACTCGCGCGCTGTGCGTTGCGTGGAGACACACAAGCGGCCCGCACCACGATCGCGGTGCGGGCCGTCGTTTGCTTCCGCACCGCGGCTTAGTGCATCAGCACCACGCCGCTGCCGAAGGGGTTCCACACCTGCGGCTGGGGCACGATCGACGGCGGCTGAGCGGCCACACCGTAGGCCGCCGGGTTCAGGTTGGGGGCCGCAACGCCGCCCAGCGCACCGGTCCCGATGAACGCCGTGTTGCTCTGGCTGCCCACCGACCCGAAGGCGATGTTCGTCTGGTTCAGGATGATCACCGTGTCGTTGTTGCCCGTCACATTGATCGTCATCGTTGCCTCCTCTTCGGCCGCGGCTCGCGGCCGCTGTCCCCTGTGATGACAGTATCAACCGTGGGCGCGGGACGGCGCTGTGCGCTGCCCGATGCCCGACCGATGACGATCACGACCGCAGAAGGCGGCCAAGAGGCGCGCGAAGCGGTGAGCGCCTTCACGACGCGCGTGTGCGGCGGGCCACACTTCGGCGACCGCCAGGCGTGGATCGGGGCCGCCGGCGGGTCAGCAGACGAGCGTTTGCCGCGCCTGCATCACGCTGCCGCCGGCTCGTACTGCCACCGTGCAGGTGCAGCGGCTGCCCGCCTCGCCCGCCAGCTCGGCGCTCACTTCCGTCCAGCCGGCCGCATCGGTCGGCGGAAAGCGGAGCGAGCGGACCACGCCGGAAGCGTCGATGCGAATCTGCCCATCCACGTGCACACCGGCCTGTCCCCGCCCCGCCGCGTCACTGACGCGCACCCGCGCCGTGACGCGGCGGTTGCCGGAGAGCGAGAGCGAGAGCGAGATGCCCGGTCCGCCGGCGGCGACGCCTGAAGCGGCCGCCTGCGCCTGGCGCAGGATCTGCTCCAGCCAGTCACTTCCCGACGATGAGAAGCTCATTGCGCAGCTCCTGCGAGCGTCGCTTAGCCCGCGTCCGGGGTGCAGATGTCCGCGTCGGCGAGGGCGGGCATCCAGCTGGCCACGTCCGGCGAGACGCCGCTCGCCGCCAGCACGGCGTGCAGCGCGTCCGGCGCCAGCACGACGCTCCAGTTGGCGTCGGCGTGCGCGAGGCTCGCCGCCGCGCTGGCGTCGTCGTAGCTACTGTAGCGCGTGCAGCCCACGGTCGCCGTGCCGCCGTTGATCTGCACCTGCGTGTTGCTGTCGCCGTTGACCTGGACGATCTGCATAGTGTTGCTGCTGTTGCCGCTGCCCGCGTCCGCCGGCAGCACCACGACATAGTACGCCTGGGCGCCCGGATCCATGTCGGCCCGTGCCGGCGTGCAGGCGAGCGCGCCCAATCCGAGCAGCAGTGTGGCGAGCCCCGCCACAAGGGTGCGCGTGCGACGCATGATCGGCCTCCTGCGCGCCCCGCCCGCCGGCGCCCGACATCGGGGCGCGGCGGGCGGGACCTTCGTTGCGAGCGGTCTTTGCAGATGGTTCCAAAACCCGCATCCGGCCCACGGTGTGCATTCACCCCGTTCACCGACCAGCGGGTTTTGGAACCATGTCTTAGAAGCGGATGCCGTTGAGCACCGCGATCGCGGCGTTCGACTGCGAGCCCGCGTACAGGCCGGCGATGTTGAGCTGCGTGATGGTGGCCACGGCAACACCGATGACCGGGCTGCCCACGTTGTTCAGAACGACGACTGGACCCATGGTGCACCTCCCTGAAGGGGTTAAGTTCGCAGAAGCATTCTCCCGGAACTGGATTCTAGACGGCGTCGAGTTCGGCCAGAGCGGCCTGGAGCTGCCGCCGGAGCGGCTTCGGCATGCGCAGCGCCGTTCCCGTCTCGCGCGAGAAGCAGCCCAGGCAGATGCAGCCGCGATCGCCGCGCATGACGACTACGTCGTCCAACGGACAATCGAAGTGACAAAGCGTGCAACGCAGCATGGGCGCACCTCCTCGCTGTGAAATCTGATTGGGAACGGCGCGGCGGACCGGATGGTTCAGCTTCCGGCCCGCCGCCTGCCGTGGGATGGACTTAGTGGCCCTGGACGATCACGCCGGTGTTGTTCTGCGTGCCGGCCGCGAAGGCGACGTTGGCCTGGCTCAGGCTGGCGGTGTTCCACAGCGCCGGGCCCTGCAGGATGACGCCCGTGTTGTTCTGCACGCCGGCGAAGGCCGCGAGGTTGAGCTGGCTCAGGGTCGCGTAGTTGCTGATACCCATGGTGATTCCTCCCCTGTTTGTTCACTGTGCGCCGGTGGCGCGAATTCGTTTGTGGAGTGCGGCTGGCCGTCGAACGGGCTTAGTGGCCCTGGACGATCACACCCGTGTTGTTCTGCGTGCCGGCCGCGAAGGCGACGTTGGCCTGGCTCAGGTGCGCGGTGTTGAACAGGGCCGGGCCCTGCACGATCACACCCGTGTTGTTCTGCACGCCCGCGAAGACGGCGGCGTTGAGCTGGCTCAGGGTCGCGTAGTTGCTGAAGCCCATGGTGTTTTCCCTCCCCTGTATCTTTGTGCGCCGTTCGTGGCGCATATCCGCGTGTGTGTCGCCGGTTGCCGTAACGGACTTAGTGGCCCTGGACGATCACGCCGGTGTTGTTCTGCGTGCCGGCCGCGAAGGCGACGTTGGCCTGGCTCAGGCTGGCGGTGTTCCACAGCGCCGGGCCCTGCAGGATGACGCCCGTGTTGTTCTG
>DATGEL010000068.1 GCA_035310145.1 Dehalococcoidia bacterium | reverse complement strand
CAGCTTCCCAGCGACGACTGACACCCCCTGCCGATCGCCGGCCGCGGCTGCCCGCGATCACGGTCTGGACCAAACAAGCGGCAGCGCCCCTCGTGCTGCATCGCCCATCCTGAGGGAAGGTTGGCTCGCTGCTCGCGGGCGTCACTGTCATCACGCACGGGCCGGGGCACGCGCACACGCACTCTGAACTCGCCCCGCACTCCAAGGCACACCTGCCCTCGCTACGCTGCGAAGCAGATGCACCTCGGGCGGCGTCACTTCGCGCTGAGATGAGCTCTGGCGAAGCAGGCCGTCGCCAGCACGCGGGAAAGGATCGGCGGCCATGACCGATACCACGGGTACGCTGCCTCTGCATCTTTCTGCGGTGCTGTGCACGCGCAATCGGCCTGATCTGGTCGGCACGGCACTGCGCAGCGTGCTGAATAACGAGTATCCGAGCTTCGATCTCGTGGTGGTTGACCAAAGCGACGATGATGGCACAGCGGCCATCGTACGGCGACTTCAGACACAATATCTCAATCTACGTTACATTCATACGAAGCGAGTGGGACTCTCTGCTGCGTACAACACGGGCATTGCCAGCTCCAGCGGCGAGATCATCGCCTTTACAGACGATGACTGCAAAGCTCCCATCGACTGGCTCGCACAAATCGAGCGAGCATTCGCGCACAATCCCGACATCAGCCTGCTCTACGGTCAGGTTCTCGCACCGAATGAACTCCGCACCGTGCCTGGTGTGGTGCCGGAGTGGAAGATCGCCCGAAGACGCAGAGTGAGCAAACAGTCTCGGCTAGCGTCGTACGGAATGGGCGCAAATTTTGCAGCGCGACGGAGGCTCTTTGCAGCGATTGGTGGCTTCGATGAAGCGCTGGGCGGCGGCGGGCCGTTGCGCTCATCACAAGACTTCGACCTCCAGTATCGGGCGAGCCTCGCTGGCTTTGCCACCCTGCTGGAGCCTTCGGTACACGTGGACCACTACGGTCATCGCACCTCTCAGGAGTGGCCGAAGACGCTGACCGCCTACGGCGTGGGCAATGGCGCCTTCTACATGAAACACATCCGCTGCGGCGATCCTGCGGCCGCCTGGATGCTCGGCAAGGATTTGGGAAGAGAACTCGCGCGCTGCGCGATCAAGCCGCTGTTGCAGCGTCCGCACAGCCGCGCATACCTCGCCGGCATGTTGCAGGGCATGCGCCAAAGCCTTGCGTATCCGATAGAGCGAGCGCGGCGCACCTACGTCATCACCACGCCGCGCTGAACCTGTATGCAAAAGTGTATCGCGTTCCGGCACGTGGCAAGCGCGTCGCGGCCGTGGGCGGCCGGGGGCTCTGCCCTGACCATCACCAGCGGCGATTGCCGAAGCGCCCGTGCCAAAGCTTGATCGGTTCGCAAATGGGAGTTGGTGACAGATGCGTATCGTGGTGATCGGCGCCGGTCCGACGGGCCTGGGCGCTGCCTACCGTCTGCAGGAGCTGGGTTTCAGCGACTGGGATCTGTACGAGGCGTCGGATCACATCGGCGGTCTGGCGGCCAGCCATACAGATCGCCAGGGCTTCACCTACGACATCGGCGGCCATGTGCTCTTCTCCCACTATCCGTACTTCGACGATTTGGTCGATCGGATGCTTGGGGATCGGTTTGTGCAGATGCGGCGGGAGAGCTGGATTCGCACCGGTGGCCGGTATGTGCCGTATCCGTACCAGAGTAACATTCGCTATCTCAGTAATGATGATATCGTCGCATGCATAATGGGTCTGATCAAGGCCCAGCGAAGCTCCGATCCAGCGCAGGCAGGGAACTTTGCCGAGTGGATAGATGCGCAGTTTGGAGAGGGAATCGCGCAAAAGTTCATGATTCCCTACAATGTTAAGGTTTGGGCACATCCTCTGAAAATGATGAGCAAGCAGTGGATCGCTGAGCGTGTTGCATTGGTTGATATCGAGCACATTCTGAGAAATGTTCTAAAAGAACAGGATGATGTACAGTGGGGTCCGAACAGCACCTTTAAGTTCCCATTACGTGGAGGTACCGGCGGGCTGTTCGAAGGCTTCAAGCCGTACGTCGAGTCTCATCTGCATCTCAACTCTCGTGTCACGGCTATCGATCCGTCGCGCAAGGTTGTCGAATTTGCCAACGGCAGCCACACAAATTACGACGTATTGATCAGTTCGATGCCGATTAATCTGCTGGTCGATTCGTTGGAGACCTGTCCAGTTTCCGTACGCACGGCAGCGCAGCGACTGTGCTGGAGCAGCGGGCTGTTTGTCGGAGTCGGTATCTCAAGACCATGTCCGAGTGACAAGTGCTGGTTGTACTTTCCAGACGCCGAGGTGCCGTTTTACCGAGTCACCTATCTGTCTAACTACTCCCCGTACATTGCGCCAGATGACAAGCACTTCTTACTGCTAACCGAGACATCCTATTCACCGTACCGTCCGCAGGACCGCGGAACTATCGTGTCGCGAACGATCGATGGCTTGATAGCCACCGGTATTTTGGATCGCGCTGATCGCAGCCGTATAGTGGCCACAGACCTTACAGATATCAAGTACTCGTATCCGATCCCGACGGTTGATCGCGATGCCGCTCTCGCGGACGTTCAGCCGTACCTGATGGAGAACGCCATTTACTCTCGTGGTCGCTTCGGCGCCTGGCTGTACGAGATCGGAAACATGGATCACTCGGTCATGCAGGGAGTGGAGGTGGTCAACCGCGTGCTCTGCGGCGAGGAGGAGTCCACCTGGTTCTGCAGAGCGGGCGGAGCGGTCCTAGCTGGGGCGCGATAGGTGAACCCGAGCGGGTGCGCGACGCCTGCGCAGCGTTGCCACGCGATGCTCCTATAGTCGACGGCAGGCACAGATGCGGTGAGGACGGGAGCGGGGATCTGCGATTCCGCTCAGCTCGCGCCCGTTGCACGCCACCGCTGCGGGTGCCGCGGGCGGGCACCCACCCTCGACGTTGAGGCGCCGGCGAGGCCGAAGCGCGCTTCCCTCGGCGCACAGATCGCATCTTGCGGGGACCGGCTGCGGCAAGGTGCTACTCTGCGCGCCTGGGCGTTGCACACATTCGCGCTGTCGTTGCGCATGTCTCCTTCAGCGAGCCGCTTGGTGCAGAAGTCGGCGGCTCAATGCCTCCTTGTCATGTGTGCACACGCGGCCGCCAGCGTGCGGCATCGCTTGCAGTATCGCCGGCGACGGGACGCGGCGGAGCAGCGGGCGGAGACGGGCGCCGAATTCGTGCTCGTGATGGCCGATGCCGTCGGCGCCCGCACGCCGGAGCTGCGATTAGAGATTGAGCGTAGCGAGGCTAGCCCTTCGAGGGGGACATGGGGAGCGCAGCGGGGCGGCGCCAGGCCAGCAATATGCCGCGCAGGCCGACGTTACAAAGATTGGGCAAAGCCATGGACTCGCACAATTGGCGTGGTCACGTGTAGACAGCTACGGTGTCTGGCCGTTATGGTATTGCCGGCCAAAGGGATATGGCTGCAATTACTTCGGCCGTGTTCAGGTGGAGACGGCAGCGTTTCAGCGTCGCGGAGGCGGGCTGCCCCGATCCATTGCGCTGGTGCCGATGAATGAGCTGTGAACCCGCGGCGTGACAGGTGCGGTTCGGGAACGTGACGGTCTTCAACCTGGTTTGCGTCGACGGCTCTCTAGGTATCTGCCTGCCGCAGAGCCATCCTTGTGGTTAGTTGGGAGCCTCGATCTCCAGCCATCAGCGTCCGCACTCAACCGGAACGCCGCGGCGTATGTCATCCTGGGTCTCCGTCCCGTCGCACCCTGCCTCCCCTCATACTGGAGCACCACGTGAAACGATACCTGTTGCCGATTGGTGCGATCCTGGCGGCGCTTTTCCTTGTCGTTGGCGGCTCGAATCCGCATCACCTTCTCCAGCCGGAGCCGGCTGCCGCCGCCGGCGGTTGCGGCCTGGCGCAGCCCGCGTTTTGCGACACCTTCGACGCGCCCACGGCGAATCCCGCGGGCAGCCGCTCCGGCGAGCTGAACGGCGTCGTCTGGGGGGTGTCGCGCCTCAATGTGAACAACCCGTCGCAGGGTCTGCTCGACAGTTGGGCGCCGTCCGGCTCGCTGCTTCCCGCTTGCAACGGCACAAGCGGCACGGTGCTGCCGGAGCGCGACCATCGGATTTGCAACGGTCGGTTTGTCGAGTCCACTAACGATGCGGGAGGCGTGACGACGAATGCCGCCTACCCAAAGCAGCCGTTCGACTGGGCCGGCCGCACCGGCATCGTCACGTTCGATGTGGACACGTTCGCCACCGGCATTCACGGCGCCTGGCCGAGTTTCGCCATCACCAACAAGCCGGCACCGGCCCCAGACGCCACCCGCTCGAACGAATCATTGGATCCGCAATACGCGCTCGGGTTCTCGCTGGCCGCCACCTGCGGTGCGGGCACGTCGTGCGGCGGGGGGCCCGGTTGCCCCTACCCGTCGCCCGATGGTGTCACCGTCGACAAAATGTACGTCGTCAACGAGTACGCGTACAGCGAGGTGCCGGTCACCATGACGGCCTGCGTGCAGGCGCAGCCGGGCACGCTGAGCCACTTTGAAGTGCATGTTTCGGTGAGCCAGGTTAGCGTGTGGGCGACGGAGCCGGGCACAAGCGCGCCGCTCAAGCAGATCGCCGTCTCCGGATCGCTCTCTCTCCCCTTCACCCGCGGCCTGATCTGGATCGAGGACTCGCACTACAACGCCGCGAAGTTCGGGCAGCCCTCGGATGCGGACCATACCTTCCAGTGGGATAACGTCGGCTTCGACGGGCCCGTGCTGCCGCGTGATCTGGCGTATGACGTGCCCGACGCGCTCACTCCTGCCCCCGGCGGCGGCGTTAACCTCGGCTACGCAGTGGCGGGCGGGACGCCCACGGCGCTCAGCGTTACCGGGCTGGCCGATCCGGCGCAGGCATCAGCCGCGCTGCTCACGCTGAATTTCTACCCCACCACGAGCACTGCCGCCTTCCAGTACCGCGTGAACGGGAACGCCTGGCATAGCTCGGGCTGGCCGTGGAGCGGGGTACTGTGGTCCTGGTTCACCGCCGCGTTACCGGTGCCGCTCACCGAGCTGCACAGCGGCACAAACACCATCGAGCTGCAGCTTGGTCTGAACGATACCTGGACCTTTGCTAACCTGGACGTGATCCTCGTCGGTGCAGGCGGCGGCGGTTCCGGTAGCCCGGCTGGCGTTGGCACTCCGGGCGCCGTCTCGCTCCAATCGCCGGCCGAGGGCGCGATCGGGGTGAGCCTTACCCCAACGCTGGCGTGGACGGCAGCGAGCGGCGCCAGCGAATACACGGTCTACGTCTGGGATCCAGGCGCCAATGTGATGGCCTACCAGACGACAACGGCGGCGCTCTCCGCCACGGTACCCGCTGGCTCGGCGCTGTCGCCTGGCCGGTTCTACTACTGGACCGTTCAGGCGTGCAGCGGAGCGACGTGCGGGCAGACGGCTCGGTGGGAGGGATTTACGACGCAGTTTGGGATCGGCGTGCCTGCGTTGACGGCCCCGGCCGAAGGCGCAACGGGTGTTAGCCTCACGCCTGCGATCGCGTGGACGCCGGTGAGCGGCGCCACCCAGTACACCGCGTATGTCTGGGATCCGGGGGCCGGCGCGATGGCCTACCAGGCCACCACCACGGCGACACAAATCTCCGTGCCCCAGGCTTCAGCCTTGCAGCCTGGCCGCTTTTACTACTACACGGCGCTGGCCTGCAACGGCGGCGGGTGCGGTCCTGTGGCCCGCTGGGAAGGCTTCACCACCGCAACCTCGATTGGCGTGCCGGGCCTGCTCGCTCCGGCCGAAGGCTCAACCGGCAACGGCGCCACGCCGACCATCCGCTGGACGGCAGCGGCGGGCACTGGACCGAGCACGCAATACACCGTCTACGTGTGGGATCCGGTGGCGTTGGCCATGCTGGTGCAGCAGAGCACCGTCGGACAGTCGTTTACCGTCCCCGCCAGCGCCGGGCTGGTCAGCGGCCAGTTCTACTACTACACCGTCCAGGCCTGCAATGGCGCGAGCTGCGGACCGCTTGCTCGTTGGGAGGGCTTCACCAGTTAGGACGCCGCTGGCCTGGATTCCTCGAAGGCACGAGGACAGCGCCCCGTGAGCCAAGACGAGCGGAGTCCGATTGCCGGCGACGCTGCCGCGACTCCCGCCGCGGCAGCGTCGCCGGTCGCCTTCTACGGGAAGGAAACCAGCAGCCCTTGACAGGCGATCACGGTGGCCGGCTTCCGGCCGGTGAAGTACCGGATCGTCGCCCGGTGATCCCTGGCAACGCGGTGGAGCGCCGCTTCTGCCTCACCCCAATGCTCGTACCTGGGCTGCCCTGTCCGTATCGATTAGGTAGACAAAGCCGCCTGGCCTCAGCAACCGCGCGACCTGCGCGACAACGAGTTCGCGATCATGGCCGTCTATGACAATCAAGTCAAACGGACGGTCGGCGAAACGGATCGCATCGGCATAGTATGGCAGCGGCCTTATTTGTACCTTCTGTCGCCATCGGTACGCGTCGTGCGGTGTGAATGGCAGCGCCGCGTTGCCGGTAGCTGTCTGCCGATCCGGCGCGGATCCGGCGGCGTGTAGCGCGATTGTGGCTGCTGCTTCTACACGCGGAACGTAGCCCCAGCAGTTGGCAAGGCGACCTGCTGCAGCGTGCCATGCGGCTCCCGGCCGGAGCACGTCGCCGCAACGGAGTCGCATCCTTCTCGCCGCCGAGGTCCACATTACGTTGAGTAACGGTTGAGTAACGATGCGGTTGCGAGCCGTGCCGATCGGTGGATGGAGGGTGCCGTGGTGACGACGACAGCGGTAGCCGGCGAGCGTTCGCGCGCCGGCCGGGATGGAACCTGCACCCCGCCTGAAGGTGAGCGCGACCGCGGAGGGCGGCGGACCCTCGACAACCGAAGCAGCGCGACCCTGGCGGTTGCTCGCAGGGGGCACGGGGCCAGTGGCGCCGGCTGCGGCCGGGTTCGACGAACGGGCGTGCTCGAAAGTGGAGGTTCACATGGGTCGGCGATCGATCGCACTCGCCCTGGGGCTCTGCGCGCTGCTCGCCGTTGGCTGGCTCGGCTCGGCAGATCCTCTACGTCTGCACAACACTCCGGCATCCGCCGCCACGAGCTGCGGCCTGGCGCAGCCGGCCTTCTGCGACACGTTCGACACTCCCTTCCCGGTTTCGCGCGATGGCCAGCTCAATCCGGCGACATGGTCCGTATCGCGCGTCAGCGTGATGAATCCCAGCCAGGGGTTGCTCGACGCCTATTATGCGGTCGACGCCATGCACTGCAAGGATGCCATGCCGGGGGTGTTGCCCGACCATGATGTCTTCGAGTGCGGTCCCACGTACGGCGAATCCAACCACTTTATGACCGCGATCAATGACGATCAGGGCTACGTCTACACCTCGGCCCGTATCCGGCAACCCTTTGACTTCAGTACCCGCACCGGCACCATCGCCTTCGATGTCGATGCGATCACCAGCGGCGGACACGGCTGGTGGACCGAGGTGTGGATCGCCGATCAGCCCGTGCCCTCGCCGCATGACAGTTATGGCACGTTTACGACCTTCAGCCCGAACGCTCTGGGGATCCGCCTCTTCGACGGTTGCGGCAGTGCCTTCACGACCACCACGGTTGGCGAGATCAATCTGGTGAAAAACTACAGCGACACCGTGCTGCAGGACCCGATCACCGGCGGCAGCGGGCTGACTCGCGTTGCATGCATGAACACCATGCACGACATGAAGAACCATATCGAGGTGCACCTCAGCCAGAACCGCGCCGAGGTTTGGGGCAGCGATCCGATCACCACCGACGGAGTCTATCCGAACTTCCAGTTGCTGGCCTACGCCGATAACCTCAATCTGCCGTTTACGCGCGGCTACGTCTCGCTTCAGCACGTGCACTATAACGGCGCGAAGTTCGCCACCAGCAGCGATGATTGTGTGCCGGTTCCCGCGCCCGCCGGCTGCGATCAGCAGACCTACCACTGGGATAACGTCGGCTTCGACGGACCCATGATCGCCGAAACCGGCTACGACGTGCAGGACGCACTCCTGCCGGCCCCGAATTCGCCGTATGACGGGGCCGCGGCGATGAACCTGGGTTGGGCCGTTGACAGCTCCGGGATGATGGCGTGCTGCGCCAGCGGTGTGAACTGGCCGACGATCGCCGTGCCGGCCCTCGCCCTCAGCGGCGTGGATCTGAGCGGCGCCACGTCGGCAAGGCTGAACCTGGACTTCTACTCCTTTACCGGCTCGGAAAGCCTGAGCTACCAGTTCAATAACGCACCGGTGCGCAGCGTGCCCTACCCGACGGGCCCGACACAAACGTGGACCTGGCACGCCGCCTCGCTTCCGGTGAACCTGAGTGACCTCGTTGCGGGCGCCAACACGCTGAGGCTCTGGGCCTCTTCGCAGATCGGCGTCGCCAACATCGACCTGAGCCTGAGCGGCGCGGCGCCGGCCACGGGTCCCACACCCACGCCATCGCCGAGTGCAACGCCCAGCCCCACGCCCAGCCCCACGCCATCGCCGAGCCCGACGCCCTCGCCCACGCCGAGCCCGACGCCCTCGCCCACGCCCAGCCCAACGCCGTCGCCGTCGCCGAGTCCGACGCCGAGTCCGACGCCGAGCCCGACGCCGAGTCCGACGCCGAGCCCTTCACCAACGCCGAGCCAAACCCCGCCGCCGTCGCCGAGCTTCACGGTGACTGGAAGCGATGCGTCGAATCCGGTCATGACCGGCAGCGGGCAGGGACTCATCGCTACCGTGCGGAGTGCCACGGCCGCGGCCGCCCTGGTCGACCTCGAGGTCTATGACCCGACCGGACAGAAGGCGTTCCAGCAGTACTGGGACAACCAGACGTTTGCTGCTGGCCAGACGCGCAGCTTCTCCGGCACCTGGAGCGTGCCCGCGGCGCAGATGACCGGGACGTACACGCTCAAAGTCGGCGTGTTCGCGTCGGGCTGGACGCAGATGTACACGTGGAACGGCGACGCGGCGCAGTTTGCCGTCGCCGCCCCGCCCGCTGCCGGCTTTAGCGAGAGCGCCACCGTCTCGGCCGCCAGCGCCCGCACCGGGACCAAGGAAACGATCCGGGCGAGCGTGACGAGTGCGACCGCCGCCTCGGTCCTCGTAGACATCGAAGTGTACGACCCGAATGGGCAGCGCGTGTTCCAGAAGTCCTGGGACAAGCAGAGCTTCGCCGACGGCCAGACGCGGACCTATTCCCCGACCTGGAACATCCCGGCCAGCGCCGCGCGGGGCACCTACACGGTGAGGATCGGGGTCTTCTCGCCCGGCTGGGGCCAGCTCCTGGACTGGAACGACAACGCCGCGCAGTTCACGGTCACGCAATAAGCGGGCGTCCACGCGCGAGGGAGCAGGACAAATCGAGCGCCTGCTCCCTCGCACCGCTCTCAGCGCAAATGAGCGCGGGCCATCGAGCTAACAGCGAGATATACGGACTTCATCCAAAGATATCATCCGTGCAACACTTCACCCGTTGCCTCCGGAACACCACCGCACGGGAGTTTGCCATGAATGCGCCCACATCGCTGTCCGCGGCCATGCCTCGCCGGCGCCCGCGTTCGTTCGCGGGCCTGCTCGGCATCATCGCCGCGGCCATTGCGTTGCTGGCCGTGGCCAACGGCAGGGCGACGCGGCCGGCCCGCGCCGCCTCGGGTCTGCCGGCCGGCTGGCCGAGCGCGCTGCAACTCGGCATGGCCGATTCGCCCGGCGGCGCGGCGACGATGAAGGCGACCGCCCCCTTCGCCTTTCGCTACCAGTACCTCGCCGGCGGCGTCAACACCGGCTCCGGCTGGGCGACCTGGAACCCGGGTGGCGACTTCGTCACCTACTACATCCAGGACAGCGTGGCCAACGGCATTTCGCCGGTCTTCACCTACTACCAGATCCGCCAGTCCAACCCCGGCGCGTCCATGGCCGAAAGCCAGGGCGTGCAGGCGAACTTCCAGAACACGGCCACGATGACGGCGTACTACCAGGACTTGACCCTGTTCTTCCAGAAGGCCGCCGCCTTCCCCCAAACCCGCGTGATCCTGCACGTCGAGCCTGATGCCTGGGGCTACCTCGAACAGGCCAGCGGCAACAACTCCGCGACCAGCGTGCCGGTGCAGGTGGCGGCCACCGGCAACGCCGACCTTGCCGGCCTGCCCGACACCGCGGCCGGCTTCGCTCAGGCCGTCAAGCGGTTGCGCGACAAGTACGCCCCCAATGTGCTGCTCGGCTACCACCTCTCTGTCTGGGGCACGGGCGACGATATCCTCTACAGCAAGCCCCCGGACAGCGTCGTGGTGGCCGACGCGCAGAAGGCCGCGGCCTTTGCGCAGTCGCTGGGAACGGCGTTCGACCTGACCTTCGCCGAGGCCTCCGACCGCGACGCGGCGTTCAAGCAGTATGTCTATGGCGACGGCGGCGCGAGCTGGTGGGGCGCTGCCGACTACGCGCGCAACGTCCTCTTCCTGCAAACGTTCCACGCTGCCGTGCCGGCCGGCATCGTCGACTGGCAGTTGCCGCTGGGCAACACGAAGATGCAGGCGGAAAACAACACCTGGGACCACTACCAGGACAACCACGTCGAATGGTGGCTGGCCGACGTCACGCGTCAGCATCTGCAGAGCTACATCAACGCGGGAGTGGTGGCGCTGCTCTTCGGCCGCGGCGCCGACGGCGCAACCTGCGCCTGCGATGCGGCTGGCGATGGCGTCACCAATCCGGCGCCGATCAACGGCAACACCACACCGTCGCTCAGCGCGGACGACGACGGCGGCTTCTTCCGCCAGCAGGCGCAGGCCTACTACGCCGCCGGTCCGCTGCCGCTTGCGGGCGGCTCCGGCACCCCTACGCCAACGCCGTCGCCGAGTCCAACGCCCAGCCCGACGGCCAGCCCGTCTCCCAGCCCCACGCCAACGCCGAGTCCGACGCCGTCCCCGACGCCGAGCCCCACACCATCGCCCACGCCGAGCCCGACGGCGAGCGCTTCAGCAACGCCGAGCCCGAGCCCGACGCCGTCGCCAACCGCATCCCCCAGTCCGGCGGCTGTGACGTTTACCACGGCTGCCAGCGCCTCGCCCGCCAGTGTCGCCGCGGGAGGAAGCGAGGCAATCACCGTCACGGTGCGGGCGAGCGCCAAGACGACGGCGTTGGTGGACCTGGAGGTCTATGCGCCGGACGGCACGAAAACGTTCCAGAAGGCCTGGGACAACCAGTCGTTCAGCGCGAGACGGACGCGCAGCTTCAGTGCGAGCTGGGCGGTGCCGGCCGGCGCGGCTGCCGGTACGTACACCGTGAAGGTCGGCGTATTCACGCCCGGCTGGGCCAGTCTGGTCAGCTGGAACGACGGCGCGGCGACATTCAGCGTGAAATAGCCGCGGCCGCATGCGGGATCGCTCGTCGCACGGCCGCGCCAGGCTCGGCGGAACCGTGCGGGATCTTGACCGGGTTCAGGCTCGATGCGCACCGAGCCTCCACCCGTGTGCGACCATGGTGCGCGCCGCCGCTCGCTAACCTGCGATCGGAGGCCGGCGGTTGCTTGCGGCCTGGACCGTTTTCCGGGGGTGGCTGATGGGTGGGAAGCGTCACGCGCTGTTCCTCGTGTTCGTGAGCGCGCTCGCGATCACGGCCGGCTGCGGCGGGGCGGCCAAGGCCGACCGCACGGCCGCCGGCTCGCGCATCTCCTGGCAGGGCGGCAACTGGTTTCTCAGTGGCGCCAATGTTCCCTGGTACAACTGGGCCTGCGACTTCGGCTGCGGCGCCTCCAAAGGGGTGAGCGACCCCGCGGTCGCGGCGCCGCTTGCCGCGGCCTTCAAGCAGGCGCACGACGCCGGCCTGCATACGCTGCGCTGGTGGATGTTCGAAGGCGACGCCTGGCAGATCTCCCGCGATCAGAACGGCGCCCCGTCCGGTCTCAATCCCCAGGTCTACACCGACCTCGATGCCGCGTTGCAGCTCGCCAGCGACAACGACCTCTACCTCGACCTGGTCCTCTTCTCCGCGCCCACGCACCCCCCCAGAGCCTGGATCACGGACGAGGGCCAGCGGCAAGCACTCGTCGCCGCCTTGACGCCGCTCTTTGCACACTACAACGGCAACCCGCGGCTGTTTTCCTGGGAAGTCTTCAACGAGCCCGAGTGGGACATCTGGACGAACAAGATCGACCAGGCATCGGTCACCGCAACCGTGAAGGCGATCGCCGACGCGGTGCATGCCTCCAGCAGCGCCTATGTGACCGTCGGCTCCGCCATGCTGGACGGTCTGCCGATGTGGATCGGGCAGGGCCTCGACTACTACCAGGCGCACTGGTACGACTACATGAAGCCCGGTAACTGGTGCGCGCTCTGCGCGACGTACGATGACGTCCGCCAGCGCTACAGCCTGGACGCTCCCCTCGTCATCGGCGAGTTTTATGCCGGCAGCGATATCGACGCCGCCGCCCGGCTCAACACCTTTTACAACGCGGGCTACGCGGGCGCCTGGCCCTGGTCGCTCTTTCCCGATCACACCAGCGACCACCAGGCCATTGATCTTGCCGGCGCCAGGAAGTTCGCCGACCAGCACAGCGATCTTGGGCCGCTCTCGGCTCCGCCCGCAGGGCCCTGAAACCGCTCACGCCGCCCACGGCCGGTAATCGGCTCGCCGCGCGCCGGAGTCCCGGCCGGCGTGCGCCCGTAAGCTCTGGCAGCCCCGCTTAGACCGCCTGCGCCGCGGCGAGGCCCAGCTCCTGCCGGAAGTACTCAACCGTGGCGCTCAGTCCGGCTTCCAGGTCGACACGTGGCGACCAGTCCAGCAGGCGGTTGGCCTTGCCGATGTCCGGTTTCCGCTGGCGTGGGTCGTCGCCAAGCGCGGGCGTGCTGTACGCGAAGCTGGAGGCGGAGCCGCACAACGCACGAATCCGCTCCGCGAACTCGATCACGCGGTGCTCATCGGGGTTGCCGAGATTGATCACCTCGCCGCGGGCGGCCGGGGTGAAGGCGGTGCGCATCAGCCCCTCGACCAGGTCGTCCACGTAGCAGAGGCTCCGCGTTTGCTCGCCGCTGCCGTAGATCGGCAGCGGTTCGCCCCGCAGCGCCGTGCAGATGAAGTTCGGAACCAGGCGGCCGTCCTCCGGGTCGGAGTTCGGCCCGTAGGTGTTGAAGATCCGCACGATCCGCGCGTCCAGGCGGTACTCGTGGACAAAGGTCATCGTCAGCGCCTCGGCGTAGCGCTTGCCCTCGTCGTAGCAGGCCCGCCTGCCGATCGAGTTGACGTTCCCCCAGTACGATTCCCGCTGCGGATGCTCCAGCGGATCGCCGTAAATCTCGCTGGTGCTGGCGAGCAAGAACGCGGCGCCGTTTCGCCGCGCCTGCTCCAGCAAGTTCAGCGTGCCCTCGCTGTTCACGCGCATGGTCTCGACCGGGCGGCGCAAATAACCGGGCGGGCTCGCGGGACTGGCCAGGTGGAAGATTACATCCGCCGCGAAGCCCAGCGGCCCGATCACGTCGTGTTCGAGGAAGGTGAAGCGCGGCTCGGTCTCGAGCGCCGCGATGTTGCTCCGCCGGCCGGTGCTCAGGTTGTCGAGACAGAGGACCTCGTGCCCTTCGGCCAGCAACCGCCGGCAGAGGTGTGAGCCGATGAAGCCGGCGCCGCCAGCGACGACGGTACGCATACTTCTTGTTCCCCTTCTTTCAGCGTCACGCTCTAGCTACGCCCGCGGTCCAGCCCCAGCGGGCTGTGCTCTGCGGGCGGCCGGCCGTTCAGCGCCGGCCTATCTGCTGCGATGGGCTGGCGCGTGCCGTGCGCACCCAGGGCCGGTCGCCACGCACCGCAAGGGCACGGAGATAGATCAGGCACTTCCACACGACATACAACGGCGCGAAGCCGAGCGCCAGCCAGCCGCGCGGCCCCACGCGGGCGAGCAGCAGGCCGGTCAACACATACGCGCCCAGCGCACCGATGTAGGCGAGGGCCGGGACCCAGATCACCGCTGTCCCTGCCAGCAGTCCGCCTGCCAGCGCCAGGAATGCCAGCACGGTCGGCACCGAGATCGGCGGCACAAGCTGCTCGACGGCCGCGTCGATGGCGGCGACGTTGGCGTGCCGCAGGCCGAAGCGAAGCAGCGGCAGCGCCTGGCGGCGAATGGTGGCCAGCCGGCCCGCCTCCCAGCGCAGGTTCTGCGAATCGGCCCCGCGCAGCGAGTTCGGCATCTCCCCGTACACCACGGCGTCGGGCACGAAGTCGACCCGCAGCCCGCCTCGAAGCAGGTGCAGGTGGAACTCCACGTCTTCGGCAAGGCCGGAGGTGGGCCAACCGAACCGCTCGATCACGTCCCGGCGGAAGGCCATGCCGTTCCCCTTCAGGCCGGCGGAGGCGCCGATCGCCGACTTGGCCAGCGGACGCAGATAGTGCACCAGCGCCAGCGCGACCTCGCGCAACGACTCCGCGCGGCTGCCGTTGACCTGGAGCACGGTGTAGTACCCCTGCGCAACGCGGCTGCCATCCGCGAACGCCGCTGCCAGCGCTCGCAGGAAGTCCGGCCGCACGACGGAATCCGCGTCGAGCACGACGTACACGTCATAAGCGCCGCCCGCCTGTGCGACGCGATCCAGCAGCCAGGACAACGCGTACCCCTTGCCTCGCCGCTCGGCGTCGGACCGCTCGAAAACCTTCGCACCGAGCTCAGCCGCGATCGGGGTCGTGCGGTCGCTGCAGTTGTCGGCGACGACGAGGACGTCGACACACGCCGCTGGGTAGTCGAGCTGCGAGAGGCTGTGGAGCAGGCGGCCGATCGTCTGCTCCTCGTCGTGCGCGGGAACGAGGACCGCGAAGCGGCAGAGCGCGCTGGTGTGAGCGCGCCTGCGGGCAGCCCCCACCAGACTGAGCACCGTCAGCCCGAGCAGATAGAGCCCCACCGGCAGCAGCACGCCGGCGACCAGCACGATCGCCACGACGAAGAGGCCGGTCTCTGCGAGCCGGATCACCCTACTCTCCTCGCGGTGTGGCCGGCGCCGCCGGCGTACGCGCGGCCGGCTGCCGGGTCTCAAGACCTTGCCGCGCGGACAATACGGCGGCGACCCGGTTCACGAACGCATCCAGGCTGAACGTCGCTTCGACCAGCCGCCGACCGGCGCTGCCCATGCGTTCGGCCTCTTCTGGATGCGACAGGAGGTGGCGGATCGCGACGCGCAGCGCCTCGGAGTCGGCCGCGGGAACGTAGAGCCCGGTCTCCGCCGCGGCAAGTTCCCCCTGAAGCCCGAAGCTGCCCGGCCCGCCGATCGCTTCGGCGCCGACGCCGTCCCTGCTGCACAGCCGACCTCTGACCACGTCGCGCTGTCCGCGGGTGGCCGTGACGATCACGGCCCGGCCCATCGCCATCGCCTCAAGGATCGTCGTGACGCCGGCCTGGTTCTCGACCTCATGCAGCGGCACCACCACGAAGCGGGCGCGCGCGTACAGATCGCGCAGCTCCCGGTAGTCCAGCGTGGTTACGTGCACGTTCGCTGGAAGCTCCGCCGTGCGCGCGGCGTGGCGATGCGTCGACCAGCGGCTGCCGGCAGCGATCACGGCCTCGATCGGCAGCCCGCGCACGGCGTCGATCAACACGGAATAGTCGCGATACTCGAGCCCGGCACTGGCGATCAGCAGCTCGGTCTGGCCCGCGGCGGGCGCCCAGAACCGCGGATCGACCTGGTACGGCGTCAGCAGAAGCTGGGAGGGCCGCAGTCCGAGCTGGCGGCCGGCCAGCGTGTGCTGCAGGCTGGCGTGCGTGAGCAGGACGTCAATGCCGCGCTGCGGGCGCAGCCAGCGAAACGCCGCGCGCTTGGCACGGGTGGTCAGCAGGTGGGCCAACGCCACGTGCCGCGGCCGGCGGTGACTTCGTGCCAGCAGCACCGCCAGCGGGATGCCGATGTGCTCTCCGTCGCTGAAGATGCAATCGTAGGCGCCGCGGCGTTGCCAGGCCGCGAACGCCTGGGCGACCGGCGCTCCGGCCAGCCGCCGGATCAGCCGCAGCGTGCGCGAGGCATCGATCGCCGTGTAGTCGATCACGTCGGCGCCGAGCGCGTCGGCCAGCGCGAAGAAGTCCTTGCGCGGCCAGCGGCCTTCGGCCACCGCGTTGCGCGCGGCGGCATCCAGCGATGCGCTGACCAGCAGCAGTGAACGGCTGCCCATCTCGTTAGCTGCTCCCCGTGGCTACCGGCTGCAGCAGGGCAGGGAGATCGCAGAGAGGATCGGCCGGCGGCTCGATCTTCAGCAGCTCGCGCATGCGCCCGACATCCGCGACGAAGTGACGCACCTCGGCGTCGCGCGCCGGCAACATCCGCAGCTCTCCACGTCCGCCGTGCAAGTCAAGGATGCGCCGGGCCAGCGCCAGCAACGGTGTGCCCGTGCCAGAGCCGACATTGATCGGGAGGCCGTCGAGCAGGATGGTGCTGACGCGCAAGAGCGCCTCGACCGCCAGCGGCACCGGCACGAAGTCGATCACCTGGTCTCCGCCGAAAACGTCGAGCGGTTGTCCCGCCGCGGCGCACTCGAGCCAGAGCGGGATCACGCGATCGCGATCGCGCGGGCCGTAGACGTTGGCCAGGCGCACCACGGCAACGTCGAGCCCGAAGCGGCGCCAGAAGATATCGCAATACAGCTCCGCGGCGGCCTTGCTGGCGCCGTACGGGTTCCGCGGTGCTACGGGTTGCGACTCGTCCACGGGAAGGTTCGCCGCATCGCCGTAGACTTCGCGCGAGGAGGTGAACACGACGCGCCGCACGCCCGCCGACGCGGCCGCCTCCAGCACGTTGAAGCTGCCGGCGACGTTCGCCTCGAACGAATAGCGCGGGTCCGCGACCGCGCCCATGACGTTCGACTGTGCCGCCAGGTGATATACAAGCTCGGTTCCAGCCAGCGCTTCGGCCACGGCCCGCCGATCGGCGACGTCGGCGATCACGACGCTCAACCGCGGGTCGGCCTCGTGCTGCGCCAGGTGCGCGAGCGCGCCGCGCCGCAGGTTATCGAAGGCGACCACGCTGTTGCACGGCTCAGCGAGCAGCGCGTCCACGAGGTGGCTGCCAATGAATCCGGCTGCTCCGGTTACGACAACGCGCACGCCTACTCCCCTTGCCCGATCAGCGTCCCGCGCCTGCTGCGCAGCGACCGCCAGCGATCGATCCCGGACTCCACGACATCCAGCAGTCGATCCGCGTTGCGTCGCGCGTCGAAGCGCTGCTCGGCGATCGCTCGTCCCGCCCGCCCGAAGCGCTGGCGCAGCTCCGGATCGTCAACCAGGCGTTGCAGGGCTGCGCCCAACGCCGCGCTGTCACCCGGGTTGACGATGATCCCGGACTCGCCGTCGCGTACGGCCTCGGGCTGGGCGGCGACGTTGGTTGTCACGATCGGCAGCCCGGCCGCCATCGCCTCCCCGAGCACGACGGCAAGGCAATCGGCATACGTCGGCAGCGCGAAAATGTCCGCGTCGCGGTAGAGGCCCAGCAGCCGCGGATCGTTGGGGCCGAGGCCGTTATGCACCGTCGTCGCCGGCGTGTCCGGGACACGGCTCGAGGTCACGATATCGAGATCGCAGCGCTCGGCGAGTCCTTGCCGCATCGCGTCGAGCAGGAGCGGCCCGCCCTTGCGGACGAAATCGCCCCCAACGAAGAGCAGGCGGGGCCGCCGTCCCGCGTCGGTGTCCGCAGGCGTTCGGCGCTCGTAGAAGAGCGACAGGTCTACGCCGGGAGGGATGACGGTAATCCGCTCTGCAGGTACGCCGTACTCGGCCTGCAGCGAGTCGCTCGCCCATTGCGACCAGGTCGTGAGGGCGCTGGCGCCGCGGGCGACGCGGCGGTGCAGGCCATGTTTCAGCCGTTCGCCGGCCGAGTTGGGATCCGCGCGATGGTGATAGTACGAGCCGACGCTGTCGAAGCCCTTCGGCGTGGCATCGAGCGAGAGGATCACCGGCAGGCGGCGGGCCGCGATCGGCGCCGAGAGCGCCAGGGTCTGCGTATGGTAGAGCACCGCGTCGAGCCGCCGGTCGCGTGCGCGCAACAGCGCCGCAAAGGCGCGACGGCTTGCCCGTACCGTCCAATTGCTGCCGATCAGCGGCAGCCGATCGATCCAGCCGTCCCGTGCGAAGGGGACGGGCAGCCACACGGGGTCCACCCGATCAGAGGTTGCGTACGCGGCCTGGAGGTTGCGCGTATAGGTGACATGCCCCAGCGCCTGTTCCATCAGGAATGCGACCCGAGGGCGCCCTTCGGCGGCTGCTGGGTCAGGCCGGTCTGCGCTGGCAGTGCGGAGGTCGCTCAACGGCCTCGCCTCGACGTAGAGATGATGCGCAGCGGCGTGCTGCAGTCCAAACGGTAGCAGCGCGGAGAGGAGGCGAGGTGACCAAGCCGTGCGGATGTGGTGAACCCCGCGCCGTTCCGCCATCCTGTCGCTGGCGCCGATTCCGCTTTGGCGACACGCAACGGTCGGCGGTACTGATCATCTGCACTCGATTCTCACGGAACGCGTAGTGTTTTTCCGCGCGTGTGCGCTTGAGACTGATCGACACGTCGAGATCGGCGGTGCGGCGATTCGGAGGTCGCGAGAGGCGCAACCATGGAGGAATACAGGGAGAGTGAGCTTGTGCTGATGGCGGAGGATGGCACCCTCTGTCGAATCGACCTTGGCTGCCTCGCCCGCTTCCGAACCCTGCGCTCCGGCCAGGAGCGGCGCTGTAGCCGCCGCGCCGGCGCCGCGCGCAGCCCGGCCAACGTGCTGCTCGCCGACTGGGACGGGCGGTTCTACCTTGTGCCTCGGTCCCAGTTCGGATTCCCCGCCCGGCAGCGAGGGCAGCCCCCGCCGGGGCACACCGCGGCTCCCTAGCCGCAGCGGCGCGGCCAACTTCGACCGCCTCTGCCAGCAACGTGGCTGGTTCAGGACTCGACCGGCCCGTCTAAACGTCTGCGATGCCGGAACCCGCTGCAACCCGCCGGGGCAAGGATGCCAATGGCTCGTCAGCTGATCCTCGTTGCCGACGACGACGCGCCAACACGGCGCTGGTTGCGTCTCATCCTGGAACAGGACGGGTATGCGGTCGTCGAGGCGGCTAGCGGCCGCCAGGCGCTCGCGGCGGTTGCGGCTCACTCGCCCTGCCTGCTGCTGCTTGACCTCAACATGCCGGACATGAACGGCTTGCAGGTGTGCGCTGCCCTTGTACGGCGTCGCCTAACCATTCCCGTGCTCCTCCTCACCGCCCAGCGGCTGCCCCCGGCCACCATCGCCGGACAGCGTGCCTTCATCTACCTGCGCAAACCGGTAGATGAGGATCGGCTGCTGGCCGAGGTTGCGCGGCTCGTTGCCTGAACGCCCCGGCCGCCGGCTCCGATGTCGAACGATACGCACGCCGTTCTGCCGGCACAAAATCGTGTCAACGTCGAAAAATAGTTGTATGCGTGCGATATGCGCTGGCAATCCTGTCTCCCGCTTTGTAGACTGGCCTCGCTCGCGTCGCCCGCTCGGCGCCTTGACGGCAGAAGCGGCGCTGATCAAGCGTTTCGGGCGGCTATGCTGCGGCGTTGAGCGTTGTCGTGGATCGGATAGTAAGCCTGAGGGAGAGCAGAGATGGCGACGATCATCGATGTCGACAAGGTCACCCAGGCGTTCGACTACTTATCGGAGACTGACAAGGGCCGCAACGCCCTCGCTCAGCTCCACAACGCGCTGAATTCCTTCCAGAAGGAGATTCAGCCCACGGTCAACCGCGGCGAGTTCATCTACATCTGCCGCGGCCTGATGGACGGCCTGAACGTGCACGAGCAGCCGCCGGCGGCCGAGGTCAGCGGCTACAACTACTCGCAGATTCCGGCCGCCCTGTTCGCCAACCAGCCCGGCGCCGTGACGCATGCCCAGCTCGGCAACAACGCCGTCGTCTCGGGCTTGAGCCGCGTGAACCTCTCGGGGTTCAACATCCGTTTCGTCGCCTAGGCAGGCAGCCACATGGAACTGGTGGCGATCCCCGGCGGCGTGCTGCGGATGGGATCGACCGCCGCCCAGGTGGAGGCCTGTGTCGCCACCTGGAGTCCACGGCTGATCGATCCCACGTGGGATGTCGAGCGCTTCCGGCAGTGGATCCTGAAGGAGTTCCCTCAGCATCCAGTGCGCGTTGCACGCTTCGCACTGGCGCGCTTTCCCGTCACCAACCGCGAGTATGCCGCTTTTCTCGCCGTGACGGCGCGCGCCCTGCCGGAATCGCTTGCCGCCGCCGAGCCGGACGATCACCCGGTCTGGGGTGTCTCCTGGGACGACGCGAACGCCTACGCCGCCTGGCTCTCGGGCCGGAAGGGCCGGGTTCTGCGCCTGCCGACCGAGGCCGAGTGGGAATTCGCCGCGCGTGGCGATGCGGACCGTGAGTATCCATACGGCGACGCCTTCGATCCCGCACTGTGCAACACCGTCGAGTCGGGCATCGGTCACACGACGCCGGTCGATCGCTACCCGTATGGCGCCTCGGCGTTCGGCATCTGCGACCTCGCCGGCAACGTCGAGGAGTGGACCGCCGACTGCTACGCGCCATATCCCGGCGGCAGGTTCATCGCGGACGACCTGGTCCGCCTGGTAGGCCCGGAATACCGGATTCTACGCGGTGGTTCCTTCGCGCTCGGCGGCGATCTGGCGCGTTGCGCTCGCCGGCATGGCCGGCATCCCGGCGCCTTGTTTCGTTTCACCGGTTTTCGCCTGGCCGCGGACGAGGCGTAGGCGGCCGCGGCCCGCACCGTTTCAGGCTGCGCTCGTCGGCTGTTTGCTGAGGATCTGGGGGAGGGTGTTCGCATGCTCGCTGCGCGCAAGTTCGAGACATTCTGCGTTGAGCCGAAGGAACGCTGGGCTTTCGGCGGCACCTTCTCCGGCCAGATCGTCGCCGTCGAGATCGAGACCTTCGCGGTGATGGGCGAGGTGCAGGCGCACGCCGGCACGATCATCGCCATGGCCGCCCACGCCAGGCTGCCCTATATCGCCTGCCTCTCGATGGACCGCACCGTGTCCGTTTGGCGCTACAACGAGAAGGGCCACCTCTTTCCCGTCATGACCTGCTCCATTCGCGACGTGCGGCCGTCCAACGACGACGGCGTGGTCGGCTTCGTGCAGTCCAACTCGCAGACGATCGCCTTCCACGGCACGCTGCCGCGCATCGTCACGCGCAGCGGCAACGCCGGCCTGCTCGAGCTGGACTTCGACGACGACGGCACGGTGTCCGTCGTGCGCTGCGTGCGCCTGCACGGCGACATGGACATCGTCACCGCCCGCTACGCCGGTGAATCGAGCCGCGTGCTGAGCGGCGACGGCGAGGGCGTCGTCATCCTCTCCGAGGAGGGCGAGGAGCTGAAGCGCTGGCAGGTGGCCGACCGCAGCATCCACTGGTTCGAGCACCTGGGCGGCGCCACCTATCTGCTGGCCAGCGACGCCTGCCTCGTCGCCCGGCTCGACCTCTACAACGGCGAAGCGCCCGCGATCGGCTCGCCCTTCACGCGCGACGATCTGGAGCAGGTGACGTACAATCCCGTCTCCGGCCGCGCCTTCGCCGCCAGCTTCGACCGCAACATCTACGAGGTCGATCCGCGGACGCTGGAGCCGCTCGGCGTGGTCTACAAGGCGCCGTTCAAGTGCCGCTGGCTGAAGTCGCTGCAGCGCGACCCTTCGATCCTGCTGGTGCAGGTGCGCGACGGCGGGCTGCACAAGGTCGACCTGGAGAGCGGCAAGGCGCTGGCGGTGATCAAGGACACGCCCGAGGCGCTGTGGACTGCGGTGAGCACGCCGGCCGGCGACATCCTGCTCTCCGGCGAAGGCGAGGCGGTGACGCGCCTGCAGATCAACGGCACGGCGAACACCGCGCGCAAGCCCGTCTTCTCCGCGCTGCGCGTGCCCGTCGGCGCGCTGCAGCCCGGCGCCTACACCAAGCGCATGGTGTACCAGACGTCGACGGGCCGGCTGGTGCTCGGCCGCACGGACGGCGACATCGTCGTCGGCGAGGACGGCGCCTTCCGCCGCCTGACCAACCTCGGCTCCGCCGTGCGCGACCTGGCCGTGGCGCCGGAGGGCGATGCCCTGTTCGTCGCCTGCGAGGACGGCCACGGCTACCGCGTCGATCTCGGCAGGGGCGAGCGACTGCTCGACTTCTCCGCGCCGCACGGCAAGGCGCTCTGGTCGCTCGCCCACAACCCCACGCGCAACCTGGTCGCCTTCCTCGAACGCAACGGCACGCTTTCCGTGCTCGACGCGGACGACTTCACGCCCATCATCGCGGATGTCGTCACCAGCCGGGCGAAGCGGGCCAAGTGGCTCGACGCCGACCGGCTGCTCTACTCGCACAGCGAAGAGCTGCACGAGCTGAATGTCGTCAGCGGCGCCACGCGGGCGCGCGTCACGCACGCGGGCAACACGATCGAAGACTTCATCTGGGACGGCGGCCAGAACTATCTGGTGCTGATCTGCTACACCTGCATGCTGCTGCTGTACGACTTCAGCACGGACCAGCTGCTCAGCGTCGTGCCGGACCAGATCGATTACTCCAAGGGGCTGATCTGGGTCGATACCAAGGCCGACCCGCGGCTCTATCCGCTCGACTTCCTCACCTTCGGCCGTTCGGGCACCGCGCATCACTTCCGCATTCATGACGAGAAGATCCTGGCGCTGGGCCCCGTCAATGCCGGTCCGATCCTCAAAGCGATGCCGGCGCCTGAACTTGTGAGCGTGCGATCGTGATACGTCATCGCTCTCCCGTCAGCGGCGTCGATGCCTGGGGCGGGCGCTACGTCGCCACCGCCGGCTACGACAGCCAGCTCATCCTCTGGGACGCGGTTAAGAAGACCAGCTTGACGCGCGCCAACCACGACCACCTGGTCAACCAGTGTCGCTTCACGAACTGCGGCCGCTACCTCGTCAGCAGCAGCAGCGACTACACGGCCCGCGTCTGGACGGTGCCCGATCTGCGGCTCGTCTCCGTGCTCAACGGCCACGACGACGACGTGGAGATGGCCGTGCCCAGCCCCGACGGCGAGCAGATCGCTACCGCCTCGCGCGACCATGACGTGCGCATCTTCGCGCGCGGGGGCGGGCTGCGCCACCGGCTGCGCGGCCACACCGCCGACGTGATCTCGGTGGAGTGGATCCGCGAGGGCCGTGAGCTGGTCTCCAGCAGCGACGACGGCACGGTGCGACGCTGGTCGGCCGAGAGCGGCGCTGCGCTGCAGACGGTGGACCTCGGCGGCATCGAGTCGGACACCGTGGTCTACGCCGATACCGGCGTGCTCTACGTCGGCAACGACACCGGCGAGATCGTGCCGATCCGCGACGGGGTCCGGCCCGCGATCCACGCCCACAGGTCCGGCATCAAGCGGCTGGTCTACCATGCCGCGACGCGCACGCTGCTCAGCGCCAGCTACGACCGCACGATTCGCCTCTGGGACGTGCTGCCGGACGGCGGCCTGCACTCCCGTCACGAGGCGGAGGCGCCGCCCTCGATCTGGCTGCGCTCGGCCGCCTTTGCCGCGCCGGACCGGCTCGTGTTCGGCACGTTCGGCAGCGGCTATGCCACGTATGACGTGGCCCGCGGCGCCTGGGATCTCGGCCTGGTGGACGACACGCCGGGCACCAATGCGGTGCGCTGCGCCGGCGGCGCCGTCTACACGGTCGGCGACGCTGGCGTCGTCTGCCGTGACGGCCGGCCACTCAGCGACCTCGGCAGCCTCTGCAACTTCCTCGGCGAGTGGCGCGGCCGCGTCGTCACCGGCGGGCACCTGGGCATTCTCTTCGACGCGGAGAGCGGCGCGGCGCTGCATCAGCACTGGTCGCCGCTCAACTGCTGCGCGAGCTTCACACGCCACGGCGAGGAGCACCTGATCGTCGGCGCCTACACGGGCGAAGGGCTCGTCTTCCGCACGGACGCCGACGGCGCCCCGCGGCTCGTCGCCACACTGAAGCTGCACGACAACGCGATCAAGGGGCTGGCCTGCAACGGCGCTCAGATCTTCAGCGTCTGCGCCACGGGCGCCGCCGCCTGGCACGCGATCGACGGCTTCGCCTGCGAGCGGCGCGTCGAGCACGCGCACGAGAAGATCAGCAACGGCGCCGCCTGCCTGCCCGACGGCCGCTTCGTCAGCGTCAGCCGCGACCGCAAGCTGCGCATCTGGTCAGCGGAGGGCGTGGCCTCGGTAATCCCCACGCCGCACGACCATTCGGTGAAGTGCGTCGCCGTCTCGCGCGATGGCTCGCTGATCGCCGCCGGCGCCTACGACGGCAAGGTCGCGCTCTACGACTGGCGGCGGGGCGAGTGGCGGCACACGGAGCGGGCCAGCGCCTTCGGCATCTCCTCGGTGGCGCCGGCGGCCGATGGTGATGGCTTCCTCGCCAGCTCCTACGACGGCCAGGTGTACGCCGTGCGCACGGCGGTCGCCGCCTCCTCCGAGGCCGTATGACGAGCGAACAGGACCCCGCCAACCAGTTCTTCGAGCTGGCCACCGTCTACCGGCTCTCGGCGCTGCTCTTCGCCGCCCTGGAGCTGGACGTGTTCTCGCTGATCCCGGCGGCGGGCGCGCCGGCGTCCGCGATTGCGCGGGCGCTGGGCGTCGAAGAGGAGCGGCTGCGCCTGCTGCTCAATCCGCTGGCCGGCATGGGCATTCTCACCCTGCGCCAGGACGGCGGCTTCGCGCTGCCGCCTGCCTTCGCCGCCCTGCTGGCGCACGGTCCGGAGTACCGCGGCGATCAGTTCCTGCGCCACAAAGAGGCGGCGGGGCACTGGCTGCGGCTGGCCGAGATCGTGCGCGGCGACGGCAGCAGCCCGGCCTATTACGGTGAGCTGCTGCAGAGCGCCTCGGTGCAGCCGTATTTGGAAAGCATCCGCCGCACCAACCGGCCCCACGCCGAGGCGATGCTGCGGCGGCTCGCGGACCTGATCCCCCGGCTGCGCCGCGTGCTCGATCTCGGCGGCGGCCACGGCTACTACGGCGAGCGGCTGCTGGAGCTGAACCCGGCGCTGCGCGTCACGGTGCTCGACGTGGAGCAGAGCATCGCCTACTGCCGCGAGCGCCAGCAGGACAATCCCAACCGCGAGCGCTTCGACTTCCTCGTGGGCGACGCGCGCACGCATGATTTGGAGAACGCGTTCGACCTGGTGCTGATCAACGACCTGCTGCACTACTTCCCCATGCCGGAGAAGGCGGAGATCGTGCGGCGCGGCGTGCGGGCGTTGGCGCCCGGCGGCACGCTGGCGCTGATGAAGGTGCGGCTGGACGCGGCCGGCGTGCGCCCGCCGTCCTCGGCGCTCTTCTCGCTGATGGTCTTCGTCAACACGCAGTGCGCCTGGCTGGAAAGCGATGCGGAGGCGGAGGAGCTGCTGCGCCAGGCGGGCCTGCGCGAGCTGCGCACGCTGCAACTGCACGAGGAGCGCACGTTGCTGCTCGGCGTCCGCTGAGCCGCCTGGCAGCGCAGAGTTCCGCTGAGTCGGGCCATCCCACACGAGAGGCGAGGGTTTCATGACGATCGGTGAAGGCGTCTCGACCGCGATCCCCGGCGGCCTCTGGCAGGCGACGGCCGCGAGCGAGATCGTCTCCGGCTGGACGAAGGAGCTGATGGCGGCGTACGGCGGCCGCGAGCTGTATGACGCGCCCGACTCGATCGTCTTCGGCGCCGGCTATCCCGATCTGCCCTCGCAGCCGCTGGCGGGGCTGGCCGCGGCGGCACGCGCCGCGCTGGAGAAGGACGGCTCGTTGGCGCTGCAGTACGACGACAAGCGCGGCAACCTGCTGCTGCGCGGCTGGCTGGCCGAGCGCTTGCGGGCACAGGAAGGCATGGCGGCCGGGCCGGAGAACTTCTTCCTCACCTGCGGCAGCAACCAGGCGATCCAGCTCATCCCCACCGTCTTCCTCAATCCCGGGGATGGGGCGCTGGTGGAGCGACCGACCTACGGCGGCGCCCTCGACGTGATGCGCAGTTGCGGGGCGGCGCTGGCCGGCGTGGAGATGGACGACGGCGGCGCGATCCCGGCGTCGCTTGAGCAGGCGATCGAGCGGTTGACGGGAACCGGTCATCCGCCGCGGCTCTTCTACACGCAGCCGACCATGCACAACCCGACCGGCCTCACCGCCCCGCTGGAGCGGCGCGAGGCGATCGCCGCGATCTGCGACCGCCACCGCGTACTGATCATGGAGGACGACGCCTACGGCGAGATCCGGGTGGAGGGCGAACGGCTGCCATCCTACTTCACGCTCACGGGCGGCCACGGCGTGCTGCGGCTCAGCACGATTTCGAAGATGCTGGCCACCGGTCTGCGCGTCGGCTGGGTGACGGGCCGCGCCGACCTGATCGCCGTGCTGCATGCCCTGCCGGCGGAAGGCAACATCAGCCCGCTGATCACGCGCATGGTGGCCGAGTTCTGCCTGAGCGGGGGGCAGGACGCGCACCTGCAGCGGGTGATTCCCCTCTACCGCGAGCGCCGCGACCGGCTGCTGGCGGCGCTGGCGCAGCAGTGCACGCCCTACGCCACCTGGACGCGGCCGGAGGGCGGCTTCTTCCTCTGGTTGACGCTGGCGCCCGGCATCGACGGCGTGCGGCTGAACGCGGCGCTGCGCCGCGAGCACGTGGAGGCGCGGCGCGGCGGGCCGTACTACCTCGACCGCGAGGACGGCCTGCACCTGCGGCTCAGCTACTCGATGCTCGCCGTGCCAGAGATCGAGGAAGGCGTGCGCCGGTTGGGCCGGGCGCTGGCCGCGTCAATGCGTTCCTGAGGCCGGCGAGTCCACGCTCACGACGCCGCTGCCGCCGTCCACGCTGATGCGGGCGCCGTCCGGAATCACGCGCGTCCCGACTTTGGTGCCGACCACGCAGGGCACGCCGTACTCGCGCGCCATCACGGCGCAGTGCGAGAGCGCGCCGCCGGTGTCGGCGACGATGCCGCCCAGCGCCGGAAAGAGCGGCGTCCAGGCCGGCGTCGTCATGTCGCAGACGAGGATGTCGCCGGCCTGGATGCGCTCGGCTTCACTCAAAAGCCGCACCACGCGAGCCGTGCCGCTGACGACGCCCGGCGCCGCCGGCAGGCCGCGCAGGCCGCCGGCCTTCTCTTGCCCTGGCAGCTCGGCGCCGACGTCATCGCCGGCCAGGTCGTGCCGCGCACGCTCCGGCGGCGCGCCGCCGAGCAACGCGGGCGGCGTGCCGCCGCGCCAGCGCTCCATCTCCTCGCGGCGCCCGTGCGCTGTTTCGCCCCGCGGCGTCGTGTCTCCATCGAGGAAGGCGCGGATCTCGTCGACGGTCAGGTAGATCACGTCGTCGCCGTGCGCCAGCACACCGGCCGCCGCCATGCGCTGCCCGGCCTCGACGAAGGGCAGGCGGGCGAGCGAGAGGAACTTCTGATCGAGCACGAGATTGTGGTTCTCCTGCAGGCGCGGGCCGTGCTTGACCAGGTCGTAGATGGTCATGAACTCTTCCAGGCCGTCGCGGTTCGCGGCAAGCCGTGCCAGCGCCTCGGCCAGCCGTGCCTCGGCCCGCTGCGCCTGCCGCCGCTGCCCCGCGGCCGGGTCAAGCTCCGTCAGCAGCATCAGCCGCACGCTGTCCAGCGCCCGCCAGGGTTCCTCCGCCCATGATTTGTCGGCGATGTCGAAGTTGTCTTTGCGCCAGCCGTAGGCTGCCACGTACTCGCGCAGGGTGCGGAAGAAGGCGCGGCCGCCCTCGAGTTCGGGCAGGCGGACGTAGACCTCGGCGCCGGGACGGCTGAGGATCGCGTCGCGCACCGGCGCCGACGCCTCCTGCGCCAGATGCCAGAGGCGGCTCGCCGCTTCGACGGAGAGGTTGTGCTCGCCCTGGATCAGCTCCAGCGCCTCGATCTCGGAGAAGCCGAGCAGCCGGGCGCACAGATCGGTCAACACGCCGGTGATGTGCCAGCCGAACATCAGCGATCCGTGGATCTCCCACATGCGTTCAGATGCCGCGATCGTCCAGCCGGCCAGCTCGTTCAGTTCGGCGTTCGAGAGGCGGGGGTAGGGCGTGCCGAGCAGACGGCTGCTGGCGGCCTCGACCTCCGGCTGGAACTCCTGCTCCCAGCGTTGCGGCATCAGCACCGCGCGCTCGAAGGTGGCGCGCTGGATCGCATCGACCGCCGCCGGCAGCCGGGGGAAGTCGTCGTCCCACGCCTGGTAGAGAAACGTGTTGAGGCGCAGCGAGCGCACGGACACCGGCTGGCCGATCGCCTGCATGCCGCGCGTCATGCCCGGGTCGAAGCTCAGCCGGCAGAGGTCCATCCCCAGCGGGCTGATCGGGCCGGGCATGTGCTTCTGGTCCCAGCGCCACGAGAGCCCGGCGTCGTCGGGACTCTCCCAGGTAACGGGAAACGCGTCGGGGGCGCCCTCGGCGGTCCTCGCGCTGAAATTTGCTGTCATCGAAGCTGCTCCTTCGTCGGCGCGGCCGGCCGATCAGCTGCCGGGGCGGAACGGCGCGCCGTCGAGTTGCCGGTGCGTTACGTTCCGGTGCGCCATGGCGGCCAGCCGCGCTCGGGCTGCGTCAGCTCGTAGAGTACGCCGTCGGGGCCACGGAAGTAGGTCCAGGCCTCGCCGCTGGGCTCCTCGATCACCTCGCTGACGAACTCGACGCCGGCCGCCTCCAGTTCCCGGCGCGCCGCGTGGACGTCGTCCACCTCGAAGCCCAGCACCGGGCAGCCGTGCAAGGGGAAGTAGCGCGAGGCCGGACCGAACACCTCGAACTGCTGCCCGGATGGCAGGCGGAAGCCCGCGGCCATCCTCGTCGTGTCGGTCTGGTTCGGGGAGAGGCCCATCACTTCGCTGAAGAAGCGCACGGTGCTGGCGAAGTCGTGCGTGCGCACCCCCGCCCAGCGAATCCTCTGGACTTCCATCCCGCCGTCTCCTCCCACTGAGCCGTGAGACTTCAGGCTGCCCGGCCGGGAAGAGACGAGCGATGGCCGCCGGGATGCTCACAGCTCGAAGGCGCTGCGCTCATCATAGAAGCTGCCGCGCAGCGGCGCGGGTCTACCGGCTGCCGTGGCGGCCGCGCTCTGCCGCCAGCGGGCGGCGCCCTGCTCGTAGAGGGGCAGCGGCACCAGGCGGAAGTCGATGCTGATGCGGGTGAAGGCTTCGAAGTTTTCCGTCGTGGCGTGCAGCACGCGCGCGTCGAAGACGAGCAGCTCGCCGTAGTCGATTTCGAGCGGGCGGCAGATGCCTACAACTTCGTCCTGGAACGCCTGCTCGGTGGCCAGCATCTCGTAAAAGCGCGGGCGGCTGCCGATGAACGTTGTCGCGTCCAGGCCCTGTTCCGCGGCGAAGCGCAGGAGCAGCGGCGTGCTCTGCTCCAGCGTTGAGATATGAAACGCTGCTGTACCCCGGCAGCGGGTCAGCGGCAGCCAGCAGTTGATCTGCTCGAACGGGTCGCCCACGAGGATGTCGTTGTGATGGGCGAGCAGTTTGCCGTCGGGCGCTCGGTAGCGCAGGGGCAGCGACGCCGGCACGTGGAAGCGTAGGAATGGGTTCACTTCAAACACCACGTCGAACTGCAGCAGATCGCGCGCGATGAGCTTGACGAGCCGGTGGTACGCCTCCCTGATCGCTGGATTGCCCTGGACGGTCGGCGGATCGACCAGCTCCTGGAGCGGCGCAACGCGCCCGCGGCGCACCCGCTCGTGAAAGCTCTCGAAGGGAAGCGGCACGTCGATTATGCCCGCTTCCTGCAACGCGGCAGCGATCCGTTCGCGGATCTCGATCTGCGCTGTGGGAAAGGCAAGCCGCTGCATCCCGCCCGCGATCACGGGCGCCCGCGTCAGCAACTCCTCGAGCGGCCGGTCGACGCTGAGCGCCGTCATAGCCTTCCCTCCCGCGGTGGAGACTCAAGCGGCTTCGTTGGGCCATCGTAGTGAGCCCGGCGCGAGGGGGTCAACGGCGCCCGGCGATTTGGTGATGCGTCTTTCCACCACAAATCGAAGGGAGTGGCACGCAGCCGCCAGGAGAGGCAGCGGCCATCCGGGACCGGCAGAACTGCGGCGCAGTTGGAACCGCAACGGTTCCTGTCTTGCCCTACCCGACAGACGGTGATACGACCCGGTCATACGCTGGCGCAGGGTGCCGCGCAGGGGGTCTGAGCGATGTGGTGGCAGCACTGGCTCTGGGGCTTCTGGAACGGTCTCACGGCGTGGATTGTGCTCATCGTTCATGCCTTCGGCGGTTGGCGCGGCTTTCCCCTTTATGATCTGACGAAGAAGGGTAATTGGTACGATTTCGGCTTCCTGCTGGGCGCGGGTTCGCCCTTCCTGGGCGCATTCGGCGGCAGCAGGCGGCGGCGCGACCGCGGCTGAGCACGCGGCAGGTTGAGCTGATCGGGCCGCCGACCAGCGGCCGTGCCTGCCCGCCCCGAAGGGCTTCGGCGCGCAGCGAACCTGCTCGTTCGGAGCGCGCGGCGGACCCGCCGGTCTGCTCGGCGTGGCCTGAGCGGCCCGTAGCGGAAACCATCTCCACCACCGGCAGTTCATGCCCTGCTAGGGCCACGGCGACCGTTTGGAACCTGCGGGCGAAAGTACGCGGATCGCCGAACGACTCCACCTAAACCGCGATGACGCCTGTAGCGTCGTCGTCCTCCGAGGAGTGCACGAGGTCGGCGGTAGAGACGTCGGCCTTGTTGCCGGCGGCCACGAAGCTGGAGATGCCGAGGTTGTGCCGCGCCGCGCGGTCCAGGATCGCCACCCCAGCGCGGCCGGCGTCACGCGGGTGGACAACGACCTCACGGTCGGCCACCGGCTTGAGTGAGCGGCATTGAGCTGAATTGCCCGGCATTCGGCCGAAAGGCGACCGGCAGGGCGGAAGCGAGCAGCTTCCGCCCTGCCGGTCCCAAGGCCGCCTGGGCAGCGCCGGCCAATCGGGCATACTGAACATAGCGGCGAACTGCACGCGCGGCCGCGGTGCGGCGTGGAGGTAGGTCGTCGTGAGCGCTGATGAAGGGTTGGTACTCCAGGCAGTGGCCGCCGCCAGCGAGGCAGTCGGTCCGCCACCTTCGGTCGCCAGGCGCGGCCTGACCTCGGCCGAAGCAGCCGAGCGCGCCCTGCGCGGCCTCTCCAACCGCGTGCCACGCCGCGAGCGCTCCGACCTCGCCATCCTCCGCGCCAACGCCACGACCTTCTTCAACCTGGTGCTCGGCTCGCTGGTGGCGACGCTGCTGGTGCTGGCGGTGGTAGATCGCAACGCCGGCCTGGCGCAGGATGCCGGCTTCGTCGGGCTGGTGGCGATCGCGAATATCGCTGTCGGCACGTTCCAGGAGATCCGCGCGGTGCGCATGCTGCGCGGACTGGTTGCCATCACCGCGCCGCAGGCGCTGGTCGTGCGCGACGGCGAACCGCGGCGTATCGCGGCCGAGGAGGTCGTGCAGGGCGACCTGATCGCCCTGCGCCCCGGCGATCAGGTTGTCGCCGACGGGCCGATCGTCTCCGGAATGGCTGAGATCGACGAGTCACTGCTGACGGGCGAAGCGAAGTCGGTGGCCCGGCGCGAGGGAGCGCGACTGCGATCGGGCAGCTTCTGCACGGCCGGCACCTGCTGGTACACGGCCGAGGCGGTGGGCGGGAGCGCCTACGCCCAGCAGCTTACCTTCGAGGCGCAGACGCTGGTGCGTCGCCTCACCCCGCTGCAACTCCGTTTCAACCGCATCCTGCGCGTGCTGCTCACGGCGACCATGGTGCTCGGCGTGCTGCTGCTGATCTCCTACAACGTGGCGGATCGCGGCTTCGCCGAATCGGTGCGGGCGGCGACGGCTACCATCTCGTCGGTCGTGCCGGAAGGGCTGCTGCTGAGCATGACCGTCGCCTTCGCCATCGGCGCGGTGCGTGTCTCGCGGCGCGGCGCCATCGTCCAGCAGATCGCGGCCGTCGAGGCGCTCAACTACGTCGATGTCGTGTGCCTGGACAAGACCGGCACGATCACGGCCAACGTCCTCAGCGTCGCCGACGTGCGGTGGCGCGAAGTCGAGGACGACCTCCTTCCCTGGCTCGGTGCCTTCGCCGCCGCCAGCGAGGGCGAGAGCCGCACCGCGGATGCGCTGGCGGCGGCCTTCGCGCACCGCTCAAACGGCGCCGAATCCGCCGAAGGCGTGCCCTTCAGCTCGGCACGGCGTTGGAGCGCCCGCACGCTTACTCTGCACGACGTGCGCCGCACCTTCCTGCTCGGCGCCCCGGAGACCGTGCTGCCGCTGTGCGCGGGTGGCGCCGAAGACCTGGAGGCGGCCTACCGCGATGTAGTGCAGGCGGGAAAGCGCGGCGTGATCTTTGCCGAGGCCGCCGCGATCGCCGGCGACGCGGTGGCGCAGCCGGTCCAGGCGCTGGCGCTGATCGTCCTCGCCGATGCGCTGCGGCCGGAGATCGGCACAGCCTTCACGACGATGGCAGCACTCGGCATCGAGCCGAAGATCATCAGCGGCGACAACCCGCAGACGGTGGCGGCGCTGGTCGCGCAGCTGGGGATCCGGCTGCGCGGCGATGTCATCTCCGGCGCGGAGCTGG
>DATGEL010000067.1 GCA_035310145.1 Dehalococcoidia bacterium | reverse complement strand
TGAATTCTCGTGGAGCGAATTGGCAAGCTGAACCCGGGATTGGATGCCCAGCTTGGCGAAGATCGAGCGCAGCTGAGTGCCGACGGTGTTGACGGACACGCCCAGCGTTTTCGCAGCTGATTTGTTCGTGTGCCCAGCGGCGATGAGCGCGGCTACCCGCCGCTCCGCTTCGCTCAACGACGGCCAGCCGGTTTTCGTCGCCTCTGGATTCGCCGTCCACTTCTCCGGCCGGGCGCCGGCTTCGCGCATGAGGCGCTGAACGCCGGAACGCCCGGCCCAGGCGCCCATGTGGTCGTACTCGTCCCACGCCTGATCGAGATGGAGCAGCGCGGCCTTGCGGTCCCCGGCGGCCAGCAGCGCATGCCCGTAGGTTTCCGCGCCGAGGGCGCGCAACGCCGGGCGCGGGCTGGTCTGGAGCACCTTCGCGGCGTCGGCGAGTTGCCCTAGATCTGCGTCAAGTCGGGCGCGCAGATTCAGCGCGAGTCCCTCGAAACTTGCGACGCCGGGATTGCGTTCGGCCCCGAGTTCGGCGATCGCGACGGCTTGAGCGGTGAAATCGGCATCACCGGCCGCAAGCCCGATCTGGAAGAACACGCTCATCCAGCCAGGCCACCAGGCCCAGTAGGTTCGCGACTCGCGCGCCGTGAAGAGCATCGGCCGCAGCGTGGAAAGGGCGGTCTCGATATCGCCGTTGATGGCGGTGAGCCAGCCCCGCATCAGGGTCAAGCCAGGCAGGCGGATGTTGTCGTCGGCGCTGGTCAGAGTGGCAGCCGCTTGCAGGCGCAGGGCGGCGGCCGTCGGATCGCCGCGCAGCACCGAGACCGCGCTTCGGATCATGATCGCTTCCAGGGCGTGCATGTTGGTGCCGATCTGCTGGCCCAGGTCGATCAAGGTCTGCGCGCCGGCTTCGGCCTCGTCAAGCCGGCCGAGGTTGAAGTCCTGCCACAGCTGGGCGTACAACAGCGACGGCAGGGCGGCTTCGATATGCCCGGCGTCGTCGGCGTGAGCGCGCTGAAGCAACGCCTGCGCGTGGTCATATCGGTCCACCATGTGCAAGGCCATGATCTCCTCGGCGAGATACGACACGTCGCTGCGTGCGCGCAGCTCCCGGAAATGACGCAGCGCGTCATGGTGGCGGCCCTCGTTCTTGGCCGCCTCCCCGGCCGCCTGCAATGCCAGCTCCAATGCCTCCGTGTCGGCGACGGTCCGCGCGCGGTCCAGCGCCGTGCTCGCTTCGGCCGCCGCGACGGCGCCCACGGTCGTTCTGGTACGCGCGAGGGCCCGCGCTGACGTCAGCCGGGCCGCGACGGCGGGCTGCAGTTCGGCGCGCCGCCGCAGCCCGCCGTCGACGCGTTCGATGAGCTGGTCCGGTCGTCCGGCTAGCCACAGCGCGCGGGCGATGTCGGTCTCGATCTGCCCGGCGAGGTCGCTGTCATCCACGCGGGCCAGGAGCACGTCGGCGATGGCGAGGGCGTCGGCCGCTCGCTGCGTACGAGCGAGAACGGCAAGGCACCGGCGGCCGACGGCGAGCCAGCGCGGATGGGCTGGCCGCACCACCTGGAACGCGAGCATGGCCAGCTCCCCGGCGTCTTCGGCGCTGACTGTCGCGAGCTTCTCCGCGGCCTGCAGGAGGACGTGGGCGCTGGCGGTGTCGCCGGTGTACGCCGCCGCGCGGGCGTGGGCCGCGACGGCCAGCAGATCGGAGCCGGCCGTGATCAGGTGCGTGGCCAGCCGCTGATGCAGCCGTCGGCGCTCGGCGTCGCCGATGCCGGTGTAGACGGCTTCGCGGACCAGGTCGTGGCGGAAGGTGATCGTGCCGTCGCGGGCGTCGACGAGTCCCGATGCCACGGCTTGGCTGAGTACCTCGGCGTCGACGCCGCCGCAAAGCGACGGCAGGTCCGCCAGCGGCACCGGCCGCCCCGCCACGGCGATCAGCCGGACCAGAGCGGCGGCTGATTGGCCGAGGGCGTGGAGTCGGTTGTGGACCGTCACGGCGAATCCGGCCGCAGGTGCCGTCCCGGGCGGCCCCTCGATGAGCTGCATGATCAAGAACGGGTTGCCGTCTGCGGTTCTCAGCAGGCGCGAGGTGGACTCGTCGGGCATCCGGCCCA
>DATGEL010000066.1 GCA_035310145.1 Dehalococcoidia bacterium | reverse complement strand
CGATCGCGGCAAGCCGCACTGTCGCCCGCATGCGCTGGAGGATCCCGTGAGTGACACACAGACACGCGCCTACGGTCTCTGGGAGAGCCCACTCAGCCCCGCCTCGCTGGCGCAGGGCAAGCGGCTCAGCGAAGTGGCCTTCGACAGCGACGGCCGCACCGCCGTTTGGCTGGAGGGCCGGGGCGACCGCGGCGTGCTCGTCGCATCGCGCGACGACGATCTGGCGCCGCGCGACCTGACCGACACGCTTTCGGTGCGCGCGACGGTGGGCTACGGCGGCGGCGATTTCTGCGTCGGCGGCGGCGCGGTGATCTTCTGCTCCGGCGGCCGGCTCTACCGCCAGGATCTGGCCGGCGGCGTGGCGCGGCCGATCACTCCCGCCCTCGGAGCCGTTTCCTCGCCGCGCCTCTCGCCGGACGGCAAGTGGGTGCTGTTCCTCCAGTCGTCCGACCGCAAGGACTGCCTCGCCGTGGTGGACAGCGACGGCGAGCAGTGGCCGGCGAAGCTGGCGCAGGGCCGCGACTTCTACATGCAGCCACGCTGGAGCCACGACGGCCTGCGCGTCGCCTGGATCGCCTGGGACCACCCCAACATGCCCTGGGACGGCACAGAGCTCTGGGTCGCAGGATTCGACGCCGGCGACGGCGGCCCGCACCTACGCGAGGAGCGTTGCCTGGCCGGCGGCGCGGACGTCGCCATCTTTCAGCCCGAATTCGAGGCGGACGGCGCAGCGCTCACCTATGTGGCGGACACCGGCGGCTGGGGGCAAATCTACCGCCGGCTGCTGGCCGATGGCGAGGCGCGGCGCCTGACCGGCGGTTTCGCGGAGTACGGCCGGCCGGCCTGGCAGCAGGGCGCGCAGGCGTATGCCATCGCCGATGGCCAGCTAGCGGTCGTGCGCAGCTTCCGCGGCGAGCACAAGGCACAGGTCGTCGACAGCGCCTCCGGCGAGACGCGCGATCTGAAGGCTCTGAGCGGCTACACGTCCGTCGACTTTGTCACGGCCGCGCCCGATGGCGGGCGCCTGGCCCTGGTCGCCAGCGGGCCGACAATGCCGCCGCGCGTAATCTCGGTCGAACTACCGGATGGGCCGGCGCGCACGCTGGCGCGGGCGACGGGCGAGACGGTCCCACCAACCGCCCTCTCGCGGCCAGAGGCGGTCGAATGGCCCTCCTTTGACGGCGAAACGGCGCACGGCATCTTCTACCCGCCGGCCAACTCGCGCTTTCGCAGCCCCGGCACGCCTCCGCTCGTCGCGCTGATCCACGGGGGGCCGACCAGCCAGGTCACGCTCGGCTACAACCCGCAGGCGCAGTTCCTGGCCACGCGTGGCTACGCCGTGCTGCTGGTGAACTACCGCGGCAGCACCGGCTACGGCCGCGACTACATGCTGAAGCTGCGCCACAGTTGGGGCGTCTACGACGTCGAGGACACGCGCACCGGCTGCCTTGCCATGGCCGAACGCGGCCTGGTGGACGCGAACAAACGCGTGATCATGGGCGGCAGCGCCGGCGGCTTCACCGTCCTGCAGTCGCTGGTGTCGCATCCCGGCTTCTACACCGCCGGTGCCTGCCTGTTCGGCGTCGCCAACCAGTTCACGCTGGTGCAGGACACGCACAAGTTCGAAGAGCGCTACTCCGACTCGCTGCTCGGTCCCCTGCCCGAGGCGGCGGCGCTCTACCGGGAGCGCTCGCCCGTCTTCCACGCGGAGCGGATCAAGGACCCGGTGATAGTCTTCCAGGGCGACATCGACCAGGTGGTGCCGCCCTCGCAATCGGAGGAGGTCGTCGCTTCGCTGCGCGCCCGCGGCGTGCCGCACGAGTACCACGTCTTCGAGGGCGAAGGCCACGGCTGGCGCAAGACGGAAACGGTCGAGCGCTTTTACACCCTGCTCGACCGCTTCTTGCGCCAGTACGTGGTGTTCGTGTGACCTGCCGGCGACTCTCCGCCGCCGTGGTCTTCAGACCTGCCACCCGTGCCAGGTCCCGCTGCTGTGTGCGGGTCACCGCAGCGGGCGGCTGTGCCGAGATGCGGGAGTCGGTGCGGTCGCTCGCGCTCATACGGTCCTCACCCGGATGAGGGCTTTAATTGCCCGTCGTTCGTTCATGGCGTCGTACGCGTCCACGAGGCTGTCGAGGGTCGTCTCAAAGTCGAAGACGCGCCCCGGATTGATGCGGCCCGACAGCACGTCATCGAGCAGTTCGGGGATGTAAGCACGCGCCGGCGATACGCCGCCGCGCAAGCCGATATTGCGGTAGACGACGGCATCCATGACCGAGAAGTCGATGTTGTGCGGCGCCCCGATGGCGCCCACCGTCGAGCCCGCTCGGGCGATCGCCAGTGCCGTGGCCAGCGACTGGCCCGTGCCCACGCACTCGAGGGCAGCGTCCACGCCGACGCCCAGCGTCAGCTCCTTGACCGCCGCGACCGCCGCATCGCCCCGTTCGGCGAGTATGTCCGTGGCCCCGAACTCGCCGGCCAGCGCCTGGCGGACCGGGTTGCCGCTGAGGGCGATAATGCGGGCGGCGCCCAGACGCCTGGCGGCGATGATGGCGCAGAGTCCCACCGCGCCGTCTCCGATGACAGCGACCACGTTGCCCGGTCGCACGCCGCCGCAGACCGCCGCGTGGTGCCCCGTGCACATTACGTCGGAGAGCGCCGCCAGTGAGCGCAGGATTTCATCCGCATGGTCGGAGCCGGGCACCCGGACCAGGGTGGTCGTGGCCAAGGGGACGCGCACCGCCTCGCCCTGGCCGCCGTCGATGCCGTGATTGCCAAATGAGCCGCCGTTCATGCACTGCGACGGCACCCCCGCGCGGCAGTTGGCGCAGGTGCCATCGCAGTACGTGAACGGCGCGACGACGAAGTCGCCGGCCGCAAGGCCGCGCACATCTGAACCGACCGCGTCTATCACGCCGATGAACTCGTGGCCGATGGGTCCCAGGGCGTGCGGTGACTCACCACGGTAGTACCAGAGGTCGGAGCCGCATACGCAGCCCAAGACGACGCGCACGACGGCGTCGGTCGGCTCCTGGACAACGGGGTCGGGACGCTCACCCACCGTGATGGCGTGGGGACCGTTGTAGATCGCAGCACGCATGACAATGCCTCCTCACAGAGCGTCCGCGGGTGCCTCCTGCGGAGCCGCATGACCGCAAGGCTGCGGGTGCGTGGTGGCGTGCCTTGGAGTCCTCGGAGCGCTATGTCCAGTGAAGCGCACCGCCCCGTGGCCCGTCCAAGATCAGGTCGTTGTGCTGTGATTCGGCCAGGTTATGACCGGCGGGGGCTACCGCCGCGACCGCACGGCGCGCGTTGGCTGCTGGCCCAGTTCTTGGGCCAAGTCGACAAACCGCTGCGCCGCCAGAGACGGGGGTTGATGAAAGGCCACGCCAAGCGGGAGCGTTGGCTCCGGGTCGGCAAAGCGGCGATAGGTCACGCCGGGGTAGCGCAGCGTCGCCGCGCGGTCCTCCACAATCAGGGTGATGCCCGACCCTTCCGCAACGGCGACCAACATGCGCTCCTCGGACGGTTCCGTGCGCACGATGGGCGCCGCAGCGGCGCTGCCGTACACTAGGGCCAGACTGCGGTCGTAGCAGCCGGGGGTGTTGGCGCGCGGAAAATACACCAGCGGCTCACCGGCAAGCTGGTCGCGGCGGATGCGCCGACGTCGGCTGAGTGGATGCGTGCCAGGCAGCGCGACCATCAGGGCTTCGCTGGCGATGTCTACCCACCCGACTTCCGTCGTGCGCTCAAGCGGCGTATGCACAAAAGCGACGTCCAGCTCACCCGTACGTAGGCGCGCCACGTTGGCCGCGGTCGTTCCCGAGTCGGCGGTCAGCTCCACCCGCGAAAACCGCCGCTGGTACGCGCTGACGATGCGTGCGGGCAGGCCGCCAGCCATCGTGCGGAGGTAGCTCAGGTGCAGGTGGCCGCGGGCGCCGTCTGCAAGGGCGCGGGCGACCTCGGTAGCGCGGTCAACTTGGCGGACGATGGCCAGTGCCTCGGGCAGGAACACCGCGCCCTCGGGGGTCAAGCGAACGCCGCGCCGGGTACGTTCCAGCAGTTTCAACCCGAGTTCACCTTCCAGGCTGCGAATCCGCTGGCTCAGCGCCGGCTGGGAGATGAACAGGCGCTTGGCCGCGCGCCCGAAGTGCAGTTCGGAGGCGACCGTCACGAAATACCGAAGATGCCGCAGCTCCATAGGACAAGGATAGGCGCCGCGTATCACACCACAAGCACTGTTTCGAGGTGGACGCTGCCGGTAGTGGCCACACGGACCGTTTGGGTTCCACTGCCACGAAACTCATCCGCCGCACGGCCACGCGAGGGTTGGTGACACCCGCTCAAAACGATTCACAAAGGAGGGTCACCTTTACGCGTTTGCGAGCCCGCTTATGCAGAGCGACGCCCAGGCGAAATCGGGTGTGCCGTCCCTGGTCGGCCCGGACTCGGCGGGCTGGTCCAGTCGGCCAGTCACCGGGCTGTGCTGTCGCCCATGCCCGCGCTGAGCGCTGCCCGCCCTTGGGCGGCGAATCTGCCACTGGATCGCCGCCGATCCGTGCGAGGAAATCTGGCCCGCGGCCGCGGCTCGCCGTAGACGCTCAGGCTGGCGCGAACATCGGCAGCGACACTTCGCCCTCGCCCTGGTCTTCCCAGCGCACCTTCACCCGCTGGCCGATTTTTATCTCCTTCGTCGGGTCGGCGACGCCCACGACGTTCGAGAACATGCGGAAGCCTTCGTCCAGGTCGACGTAAGCGACAGCGTAGGCGCCCAGATCCTTGAAGGCGGGGTTCCGGTTCTGGCGGATCACGCTGTAGCTGTAGATCGTGCCCTCGCCCTTCGAGTCGTGCACGGTCTGCTTGCTGCTGCCGCAGTTCGGGCAGTGGCGCCGGGGGAAGAAGACCACCTTGCCGCACTCGTCGCAGGTTGCGTAGGTGAGCCGGTGCTCTTTGGTCGCCTGCCAGAAAGGCTCCGTGTCTGGTTCGGGGAAGCGGGGCAGCGGTCGCATTGCCATCTCGACTCCGTCTCGCCGGGCTGCACGGAACGCGCTCGCCCGGACTGTTTTTTTGTGCTTTGCCTCGGCTCATCCCGGCTCAGTCGCGGGCGAGGATGATCGTGCCGCCGCTGTGACGCGAGCCGAGCATGCCGCCGTTGCCGTGCGCCAGCGCCAGCTTCGCGTCCTTCACCTGCGAGGTCGATTCGCCGCGCAACTGCCGCGCCGACTCCAGCAGCAGGAAGATGCCGCGCATGCCGGGATGGTTCGAAGAGAGCCCGCCGCCGTCCGTGTTCAGCGGCAGCGAGCCGGTGTCGTAGCGCAGCCGCCCGCCCTGCACGAACTGCCCGCCCTCGCCCTTCTTGCAGAATCCGAGATCTTCGAGGATCGTCAGCACCGTGATCGTGAACGAGTCGTAAATCATGGCGATGTCGATCTCGTCCGGCCGTACGCCGGCCTCGCCGAAGGCGATCGGGCCGGACTGCTCGGCGGCGCTGCGCGTGATGTCGCGGTCGTTGGTTGGGTAGCGCGTCGCCTCGCCGGAGCCGATCAGCCAGACCGGCTTCTTCTTCGTGCCGCGCGCCACATCGGCCGAGGCGATCACCACCGCGCCGCCGCCGTCCGAGATCATGCAGGAGTCGAGCAGATGCAGCGGGTCGGCCACCATGCGGGACTCGACCACGTGCTGCACGGTGAGCTCGCCGGTATCGACAAAGCCCAGGTCGTCCATCGCCCTCACGGCCTGGGGGTTGCGCATGGCGTGGTGGCGCGTGGCCACCGAGATCTCGGCGAGTTGCTCCGATGTTGTGCCGTACTGGTACATGTGGCGCTGCGCCACCAGCGCGTAGTTGGAGATCAGGGTCATGCCCCACGGGTCTTCCATGTTGCCCACGGGGCTGGGTGGACCGGCGCTGGGCCTGCCGCCGGTGCCGATTGCCACGGAGTTCATGCGCGCGGTCGAGCCGTAGGTGAGCAGTGCGACCCGCGCCTTGCCGGCCGCGATGTCGCGCAGCGCGTGCGCGGCCTGGAACTCGTAGGAGCTGCCGCCGACCGCGGTCGTGTCGATCACGCTCGGCTGCCAGCCGAAGTACTCTGCGATGCCAAGTCCGGCCATGCCGCCGCCGTCGCCCGCGTCGTAGACCGCGTCCACGTCCGACCACTTCAGGCCGGCGTCATCGAGCGCCTGCTTGGCGCTCTCTGCCTTGATTTCCAGCGGGGTGATCCCTTCGACCTTGCGCAGGGGATACTCGTAGATCCCCACAATCGCGGCGTCTCGCCGCTGGCCGCCTGCTGTTGCCATGCTTCGCTCCTCGTGCGGCGCCGCCCGCGCCGTCATTTCGCTCGATGGCCGGGCGCGGGGTGCAAGGCCGCGGCGGCCACTACGGCTGGCCGGAGCCTATGCTACTGTCAGTAGCACGGGCGGGGCACGCGGTCAATCGCTGCGCCGCGCCCGCCGCCGCATTTGGCAGCGAGCGACGCCGCAACCATGCGCATCGGCCTCATCACGGACACCCATCTGCCGGCGCTCTTCCGCCAGCTCGACGGCCTGGGGCCGGAGTGCGGCGCCTTTCTGACCGGCGTCGACCTGATCCTGCACGGCGGCGATGTCACGGCGCCCTCGGTGCTCGACTGGCTGGCGCAGTTCGCGCCGGTCGTCGCCGCGCAGGGCAACAATGACGACTTCCACGACCCGCGGCTGCGCAAGGTGCAGTACCTTGAGCTGGAAGGCTGGCGCATCGGCATGGCGCATAACCTGGCGCCGGAGACGCAGCCGCTGCACGCCGTCCACTACCGCTGCTTCGATCGCCCGCTCGACATCATGATCGGCGGCCACACGCACCTCGAGCGGCTGCGCCACGAGCACGGCATGTTGCTGGTGAACTCCGGCAGCCCGATTCTGCCGCACCAAAAGGAGACCCGGCTGGGCACCGCCGCGCTGCTCGAGATTACGCCCGATCGCGTCCGCGCCGAGATCGTCGTGCTCGGTGAAACGCCCGGGCGCCCAAACCCGGGCCAGTCCGCACTGATCGAGCTTGAGCGCGACAGCTTTCATGCGGCGCATCAGCCGTAGCCGCCAGCAGGCCGGCTGACGCGAGGGCTGCGCTCAGCGCCGCGGGCGGCTAGCATGGAGAACGGCGGCGGAACACCGCGGCCTCCATTACCCCTTCTCATTTCGGAACGTCTCGCAAAGGTCTCACGAGGAGCGTGCCGTATGACCAGCAGCGTGCAACTGCCCGCTCTCGGCAATCTTTCGCCGGGCCAGCGTGTTCCCGCCATCCATGTGACCGCGCACAATGCCTCGCTGCACTCGGACAACAAGATCCACGATGATGAAGTCGCGAAGCGCTACGGCTTCGCCGGCGGCCTCGTGCCCGGAATCACCGTCTACGCCTACATGGCGCAGCCGCTGGCCGCGGTCGCCGGCGCCCGCTGGCTGAGCCACGGCGGCGCCACGGTCTCCTTGGTGCATCCGCTCTACGAGGGCGACGCGACGACGGCGAACGCCGAGGTCTTGCCGTCGGACGCGCACGAGCAAGGCCGCATTGGCTTCGATCTCTGGGCCGAAAACGGTGCCGGCCAGCGCTGCGGCACGGGCAGCGCCTGGATCGGCCTGACGGAGCGCACCGAGCCCGTCCCGCTCCCCGATTATGTCGCGCACGATCCCGGCCCGCCGCCCGCCCCTCGCCCCGACCTCGCACTGGAAACCGCGCCCGTCGGTCAGCCGCTCGCCCGACTCGTCTTGCCGACCTCGGCCGCCGGCGCCCGCGAGTACGCCGACGGGGTGTTCGAGACGAATCCGCTCTTCCGCGAGGGCTCGCCCTGGGGGCCGCCGCTGCTGCACCCCGGCTGGCTGCTGAGCAACTGCAATACGATCTTCTCCAGGAGCTTCGCCTTCGGCCCATGGATTCACACCCGCTCGGAGATCGAGTATCTCGGTCCAGCCCTCGCCGGGCGCACGCTGACGCTGCACGGCCGCCTGGTGGAGGCCTTTGAGAAGCGACAACATCACTACGCGGTGCTCGATCTCTTCTGTGAGGACGATACGAGCGCGCCCGTGATGCACGTGAGGCACACGGCCATCTTCAAGGTGCATCCCCGCGCGTGAGCGGCAGCGGCTACTACAACGGTGCGGTGGAATTCCTGATCCCGGACGGCACGCCGGTGCCGGCGACTTGCGATGCCGGTTTCCGCCAGGGCCGCTGGATGGGCGTGGTGAATCTGGGTGAGACGGATCGGCGCATCGAGCGCGGCGATGTCTGCCAGCTCGTGCTGCGCGAGGAGCGGCTGCGTATCGTGATCACGGACCAGGTCGGCAGCAAGCGCTACAGCTTCATCGCCCTCATCAAGCCTGACCCCTTCGAGACGCTGTGAAGCCTCCGATGAGCATGCCGCCGTTGTCCACCCGGCTGCCAGAAGACGATACCGCCGGCGAGTTCGAGCCAGTGCGCGCCGCGGCTGCAGAAATTGCCGCCGCTGCCGGCGCCGAGTTGCAACACCGCTTCGCTGCGCCAGGACAGGTGCGCTTCAAGTCCAGGAAGGACGCCGATCCCGTCACCGAGGCGGACGAGGCGGTCGAGCGCTTCGTACGGCAGCGCGTCGCCGAGCGCTTTCCGGCGCACGACGTGCTCGGCGAAGAGGGCGGCGGCTCGACGCATCCTGGTGAGTGGCTCTGGGTAGTGGACCCGCTGGACGGCACGGCGAATTTCGCCAACGGGCTCGCGGTCTTCGCCGTTTCGATCGGCGTGCTGCACCGCCTGCGCCCCGTGGCCGCCGCGCTCTACACGACCTTCGGGCCGGAGGGACGCCCCTGCGTGCTCAGCGCCCGCCTCGGCGGCGGCCTGCTCTGCGACGGCGAGCTGTTCGTCCAGCCTGCTGCCGCGCTCTCCAAGCGCGCCCGTCTCTCCGGCGTGCCGGCAGGCATTCACCGCGCCTTCGCCCTCTGGCGGCTGCGCGGCCAGCTTCCGGGCGAGACCCGCTCCTTCGGCAGCACGGCGGCTGAGCTGGGTCTCGTCGCCACCGGTCGCTGGCAGTACGCGGTCTTCAGTTCGCCGCGGCTGTGGGACGTGGCCGCGGGCATCCTGCTGGTTCGCGAGTCGGGCGGGGCGGTCTATGGCGACCGGCGCGGTCGCTGGCAGCCGCTGGAGCGGATTGCGCCGCCGCGCGGCAAGCCGCTCAGCGAATGGAAGCAGGCCGTGATCGCGGGCGACGCGGCGTTACTGGGCCAGCTGACCGGAAAGGTGCGCGTACGCCGCTCGCCGCGCGAACGGGCGGAACGGCTGTTCGGCCCGGAGTGTGTCGATCGCGCCGTCTCCGGCTGGGATCGGCGCGGCGCTCCGGCCGTCCGGCGATTGCTGCGGTTGCGCTCAGCGGTCGCCCGCCGAGTTGGCCGCGAGAGTTGAGGCGCCTTCCACGCCTGGACGTCAACCCTCCGCGTCCGCATGGGATGCCATACGCGCCGCCAGCCTGATCGCCGCGATCATGTTCGCGGGGTTCGCCACGCCCTTGCCGGCGATGTCGAAGGCCGTGCCGTGGTCGGGCGAGGTGCGGATGATCGGAAGGCCCAGCGTCACGTTCACCGCGGAATCGAACTCGATCATCTTGACCGGGATGTGGCCCTGGTCGTGGTACATCGCCACCACGCCGTCGAACTCGCCGGCCGCGGCCCGCCGGAAGATCGTGTCGGCTGGATATGGTCCGGAGATGGCGCAATCCGCCGTCGCCGCCTGCGCCGCCGCAATTGCCGGGGCAAGCACCTCGATCTCCTCTGATCCGAACAGCCCGCCCTCGCCCGCGTGCGGATTCAGACCGGCGACGGCGATGCGCGGCTTCGGAAAGCCCAGCCGGCGCAGCGCCGCGGCCGTGAGCGTGAAGACCTGCCGCAGCCGCTCCGCGCTGGGCGGCAGCGCGGCTTCGCGAAGCGCGCGATGGCCGGTGACGTGGCTGACGCGCAGACGCTCTCCCGCGAGCAACATGCAGACGCCCCCCGCGCCGGTGCGCACCGCCAGCAGCTCCGTGTGACCGTCGTACGCGTAGCCGGCCAGGCGCATCGCCTCCTTGTTCAGCGGCGCCGTCACGATCCCGGCGACGCGGCCGGCCAGGGCGAGATCGCATGCCGTCTCGACGGCCCGCACGGCCACGTCGCCCGCTTCGGCGGACAGGACGCCGAAGGGCGGCGGTTCACCGCTTCGGATGGGCACATCGAGGAGGGCAATCCGTCCTGGGGATGGGTCAGCGTCCAGTGCCGCCGCTTCGATTATGTCGAGCGGCCAATCAAAGCCGCAGAGTTCCAGCGCCCGGCAAAGCGTTGCCGCGTCGCCGACTAGCAGTGGGCGACAGGCGGCCCGCACGGCGGGAATCGCCAGGGCTTTCACAACGACCTCGGCGCCGATTCCCGCGGGATCGCCCAGGGTGATCGCGATGAGCGGCCGTGAACTTCCCATGATTACACCGCGGCGCCCGGCTCGACCGACGGAAGGCTACCTGCCGCGCCCCGTAGCCGTTCGATGATTCGTACCAGCCCATCGTCCGGCCCGTGAGCGCCACTCTTCGTCACAATCGGGATTCCATTGGTGAGACCACCACGCATGACACCGAGCGGCGCGCCTGGAAACACCTCGTCGACCAACTCGATGTGCTCGGTCCCGAACCGACTGCAGAGAGCCGCCGCAGTGTCGCCGCCCGACACCACGAGCGCGTCAACCAGTGGTTCGCCGTTCGGCGTAGTCCGCTCGATCAGCCGCTGCGCCATCGTCGCCAGCGATTGCAAGATCGCGTCGGAGTTCCAGCGGCTCATGTTGTCGAGGAAGGGCGGCAGTACAATGGCACACTCTTCGCGCCGCAGCACGGTCTCAAGCAGGCGCATGAATTCCCATTTCGCCGGGTCCACTGCCCATCCGTAATACACAGGCGACAAAACGCCTGCTCGTTCGCGCACGGCATGCGCGATCTGAGCGCGGGCGCGGGGATGCGGACTACCGATCACGACCAGAATACGCCTTGCTCTGAGGTGAGTTTCTTCGATGCCGCGCCTTGCGGAACGCGGAAGCAACACGCTTAGCTGGCGGGCTAGTCCCGCGGAGCCTGAAATCGCATGCAATAGCCCGGCGTCGACCACCGCACGCGCGATGCGGGCCAGGTCGTCGGGAGTCTCGGCGTCCGCCACGGTGATGCCCGCGGCCAGCGCACGCACGCGCGCGGTCAGCTCCTCCTGGCTCCCGCGCACGGAGCCCAACGGGATCGTGCTAATCGGCAGGAACGAATGCCTGCCGAGCAGCGCCGGCACGGACGATTCTGTAGCCGGCGTGCGCGGATCGCGGCCAACCTCACTCTCGGCGAGCGGCACGCCGCCCACATACAGGACACCATCGCGGACGCTGCGCCGCGAGGGTGGGAAGGCAGGCGACATGAGCACACCCGGTTCGCCGGTGGCCGCGAGGTAAGCGGCCAGCTCAGATTCGGGGTTACCCCGCAGCGCGGAATCGACCTTATGGAAGAGCAGCCTGGGCCACAGCAGCAGCGCCGTGAGATGCGCGAGCCGCACATGCCTCGCCGCTTGGACGCTACCTACGTGGCGCGACACGGTCGACACGCCGATCGCCAACTCGCCCGCGGGCAATGCCCGGTCTGCCACTGCCTGCTCGAAGCGGCGCAACGTAGGGAAGACCAGCACGTGATCGACAACGGGCAGGAACTGCACAACCGTGTCGGCCGCGCCGGTCAGATCGTCGGCAACGACGATGTCGATCGTCACGGCGTTCAGACCGGCGGCCAGGGCACCGGGCGACGGTAGCCCGATTCAGGGAAGCGCCGGTCGCGCAGCAGCCGCTCGAGTCGCTGGCGCAGGGCACTTAGCTCTTGCCGGCTCAACAACTCGCGCAATTGCGCCGCTGTCGCGTGGTCGCGCTCAAGCAAAGCCCGCAGCGCCTCCAGATCGCGCAGCAGCGCCGGCGGCGCGGGCTCGCCGGCGTAGTCCCAGATCACCGTGCGCAGCTTCAGCTCGTGGTGGAAGGTCAATCCGTGGTCGATGCCCCAAACGCGCCCGTCTACGCCCAGCAGGCAGTGACCGCCCTTGCGGTCGCCGTTGTTGGCCACCACGTCGAACAGCGCCATCCGCTGCAGCTCGAACTGGCGTGATTCCCGCAGGTTGAAGAACGTGACCCGCGGATTATGCTCGATGAAGAGCTGGGCGCTGCCGACGCCGTGCGGACCGTCGCGCACGATCGTCGGCGGCACGAGCTGCCAGCCGAGCAACTCACTGAGCACGTATGCCGCCGCCTCACGCTTGTAGAGTGAGCCGCCGGGATAGTCCCAAAGCGGCGCCTCGCCGCGCTTCGGCTTGTAGACGGCAAGGCCCTTGCCCGCCTCGCCGGCGTCGAGCTGCAGGACGAAGGCGTAGTTCGAGCCGCTGGGGATCAGATCGAAACCCTGGATCTCGGCTTCGCGCAGAATTTCGAGAATGTCCGGCCGATCGGGGCACCAATTCTTGCCCATCCAGGCGCCTGAATCGCCAGTTGCCATGCCGTCCATCTCTGCGCGCGGCGGTGCGGCTGCCCCGCACCGCCAGTATACTGCGGCCCGGAGCCGCGGCCACGCGGCCAAGCCGCAGGACGGCCGCGCCAGGGACCTAGCAGATGGCGATTACGTTCGGTGTGTTGGCGGGGCATGGCGGCGACTGGCTTGGCGATGCCGAGATCGCCGAGGCGCTCGGCTTCGACTCGGTTTGGGTGGGCGACCACGTGCTCTGGCACGCGCCCTCGCCCGATCCGGCCGTCGTGCTGGGCGCGCTCGCCGCCCGCACCAGGCGCGTACGCATCGGCAGCGGGGTGATGCTGGCGGCGCTGCGGCCGCCGCTGGTGATCGCCAAGCAGGCCGCAACGCTGGACCTGCTCAGCGGCGGGCGCTTTATCCTCGGCGTCGGCGCCGGCGGGGAGAACCCGCTCGAGTTCGACAACGTCGGCATCGGTGTACACGAGCGCGGCGGCCGCCTCGACGAGACGCTGGCGATCTGCCGGGCGCTCTGGACGCGGCCCGAAGTGAACTTCGACGGCCGCTTCTACCGGCTACGCGCCGCGCGCTTCGATCTTCAGCCCGCGACCGCCGGCGGGCCGCCGATTTGGGTCGGCGGGCGATCGGCCGCGGCTCTGCGCCGCACCGGGCGGCTGGGCGACGGCTGGCTCGCCTTCGCCGTCACCCCGGAGCGCTTTGCCGCCGGCTGGCGAAGGGTGCGCAAGGAGGCCGAGCTGGCCGGGCGCGACCCGGATGTTCTCACGCCGGCCCTGCAGCTCTGGTGCTCCTACGCCGATGACTCGAAGACTGCCCGCAAGGTGATTGCGCCGGCAATCGAGGCGTTCTACAGCGTGCCGTACGAGCGCTTCGCACGCTACTGCATCGCCGGCAACGCGGCGGACTGGCGCAGCGGTCTGCAGGCGTACGTCGACGCCGGCGTGCGGCACATCAACCTCATCCCGGCGGGCGGTGATGTCGCAGGGCAACTTGTTCAGATTGCGGAGACGACTCTGCCGGCCTTCGCCTGATGCCTCGGCTCACTTGAAGGGAATCCAGCCGCGCTTGCGGCTGCGGAAGGGCGGCTTCGTCTCACGGACCTTTTGCACCGCGCCGGCGATCTGCGCCACGCTGCCGCTCGCGTGCGGCGCGCCGGGCAGCGCCGCCGTGCGCTCCTGCACGCGCGCGTTGATCGCGCGCACGCGGTCGAGCGCGGGCACCGCCTTCTCGTTCGTTAGTCGATGCACCGCCTTCATCCCCTTGCGCCCAAAGAAGAGGATGGCGAGCGCGATGGCGAACACGACGAGGCCGAGCACGATGAACATGACGCCGGCGATCACCGTCCATAGATCGGCCCACCAGCCGAGGCTGCCGGTGCCGCGGTCGGCAAACCGCGCCGCGGCATGGGCGGCCGGAACGAGCTTCGCCCAGAGCAGGTAGGTCATGACGTCCTCCGGCGCCGGATCGTGCGGCGGCTACTCCTTCTGGCCGCATAAGCCGATTCTATACAATGGGGTGACTCTTCCAATCATGGCTATCCCCTTTCGGGTGTACGATAAGGGAAATCCGTGAAGGAGTTCACAGACGATGGTCGCCAGGTTGGTAGCGCCAGCATACGAGATACGCGCGAAAACGATCATCCGCAATCCATCGCAGGCCGATCTGCATCGCTTCACCGCCGAGATGCCCAATGCGCGGCCCACGGAGTTCGGCAATCTGAACGTGAAGGCGCGCGTCGATGCGCGCTCGAAGGCCAGCACCTACATTGTGACGGACCAACCGGAGCAGCATTCAGACCAGACGATTTCGCGGGCCGAGGGGCGGCGCATCGCCGAGTATCAGGACGCCTACATCGCCGATCAGGACATGCTGGTGATCGACGGCTGGATCGGCAGCGATCCGCAGTTTCGCGTCGCGGCGCGACTTGTCATCGAAAAGGCCAACGCCAATATCGCCGGCATGCAGCAGTACCTCTATTACAGCAACGATCTGCCTTCCGAACCGAAGCTCACCATTATCTACACGCCGAATCTGCAGGCGCCCGGCTATCCCAATGACCGCCTGATCGCCGTTGACCTCGATGCGGGCGTGACGCGCGTGCTCAACTCCGACTACTTCGGTGAGTCGAAGAAGGGCGGCCTGCGCATGTGGAACAAGATCGTGCAGGACCGCGGCGGCCTGGCGCTGCACGCCGGCTGCAAGGTGATCCCCGTGGGCGACCGCGAGAAGGTGATGCTGATCGTCGGCCTCTCCGGCACGGGCAAGACGACCACGACCTTCACCCGCCAGAACGGCTCGCGGCCGGTGCAGGACGATTTCGTCGCGCTGATGCCCGGCGGCCGCGTCTACACCACCGAGGACGGCTGCTTCGCCAAGACCTTCGCCCTCGACCCGCAGTTCGAGCCCGCCATCCACGGCGCGGTGGTGCGCGACAACGCCTATCTGGAAAACGTCTCCGTGAACGCGGCGGGCAAGGTCGACTTCTTCGATACGTCGTACACCCAGAACGGCCGCGCCGTCTTCCCGATGTCCAGCATCGACGCCTATGACCCTGCGAAGCTCGGCCCGGTGGACTTCTTCCTGATTCTCAACCGCAACGACAACATTATCCCAGCCGTGGCCAAGCTTTCGCAGGCGCAGGCCGCGGCGTACTTCATGCTCGGTGAGACGCAAGGCACGAGCGCCGGCGGCAAGGACGAGATGGGCAAGGCGCTCCGCGTGCCCGGCACCAATCCGTTCTTCCCCTTGCTGCACGCCATGCAAGGCAACCGCTTCCTGGAGCTGCTGCAGTCGCACCCGATCGAGGTCTTCCTGCTGAACACCGGCTGGGTCGGCGGCGGCGACGGCGACCCACACGCCAAGAAGGTCAAGATTCCGCACTCCTCCGCCGTGGTGAAGGCGATCGCCGAGGGCACGATTCGCTGGCAGCAGGATCCCGACTTCGGCTACCAGATCGCCGCTACGCTGCCGAGCATTGCGCCCGACGACAGCGATCTGCTGCAGCCGCGCCTGAAGTACGAGCGCGAAGGCCGGCTCGAAGAATACAACCAGATCGTGGCGAAGCTGAAGCGCGAGCGGGCGGCGGCCTTCGCCGAATATCCCGGCCTCGGCGCCGAGATCGTGGCGGCCATCAGCTAGCCCGCCGGTTCTCGACTGCCTTGCGAGCGCCCCTGCTGGCCCAAACCAAGCGGGGGCGCTTTGCCGTGCCTGGCGTTCATTTTCACGGCCATCTAGCGGCAAGCGTGCAGCGCCATGCGGCGTAACCGCTGCTCGGTTATGGCTCGCCCGAGTCGAACGCTACGTAATGCGTCGGAATTTCTTGACACGTCGGATGATTCCGACGTAATCTAAGTCATGGCACAAGACGTGTATAGCGCGTTGGCTAATCCGGTGCGCCGGCAGATTCTGGAGTTGTTGCGGGGCGGTCCTCGGGCCGTCAACGATCTGGCGGGCCAGTTCGCGCTGGGTCGCCCCGCGATCTCCGAGCACCTGCAGGTACTCAGGCGTGTGCACCTCGTGCGGGAAGAGCCACGTGGTCAGCAGCGCTACTACCACCTGGAGGCCCTTCCCCTGGCCGAGGTGGACGAGTGGCTGCATCCGTTCGAGCGCTACTGGCGGGGCCGGATGCGGGCGCTTCGCCAACTGCTGGACGAGGAGCAGAGATGAGCGAGGGTCGGGGCAGGATCGAATGCGACGAGTTCCTCGCCCATCCGCCGTCGGTGGTGTGGCGCGCGATCACCGATCCTGGCTTGCAGGCGCGGTGGTGGGCGCCGGGCGATGTGCGACCGGTGGTCGGCCACTGCTTCACTCTCGACCTGGGCGGACTGGGCGAGATGGCGTGCGAGGTGCTGGCCGTGGAGCCGGAACGGATGATTCGCTACCGCCTGGGTGGCGGTTCGATCGACACGATCCTGACCTGGCGCCTGGTGCCGGAGGGCCGTGGGACCAGGCTGCTGCTCATGCAGGAGGGCTTCGACTTTGACTCGCCGCTGGCCAGGGACGTCTACGAACGCATGAACCAGGGGTGGCCGATCGTGTTGCACCGCATGGAGCCCGTGCTGCGGGAGTTCGCCATCTACTAACACTATCGCCATGACGGCCGCTCATACGGCCGCCCCCATCGATGAATGTCGTCGCTTCAGGACACCCGCCGAACAGCGGCCACAACGAGCCTCTACTGGCGAGCTGGTCACGCCGGCGGGAGCCGGGCTGCAGCCGGCACGATGAGACTCCGGGGATTCAGAGCGAAACACGAGCGGAACCTAAGGAGGAATTGGGACGATGGCTCACAAGGTTCTTTCACACAATGAATGGGTCGAGGCTCGCAAGAAGCACCTGGCGAAAGAGAAGGAGTTCACGCGCATGCGCGACCAGTTGAGTCGCGAGCGCCGCGAGCTTCCGTGGGAGCTGGTAGAAAAGGACTACACCTTCCAGGGCGAGCATGGGCAGGTGTCGTTGAGCGACATGTTCGCGGGCCGCAGCCAGCTCGTCGTCTACCACGCCATGTTCAATCCGGATACCGCTGGGCCAAACACGCCCTATACCACGGACGCGGCGTGCTTCACGTGTTCCTGGTGGATGGACAACTTCAACGGCATCACGGTCCACCTGAACCATCGCGACATCACGATGGCGGCGATATCGTACGCGCCGTACGAGAAACTGGCCGCGTACAAGCAGCGCATGGGCTGGTCTTTCCCGTGGTTCTCATCGGTGGGCAGCGATTTCAACCTCGACTATCACGTGTCGTTCGGGCCGGACGAACTGAAGGCGGGCAAGGTCGAATACAACTACCTGCCCAGTCAGTGGGGGATGACGGAGGCGCCGGGGATCAGCGTGTTTCTGAAGGACGCCGACGCGATCTATCACACTTACTCAACGTACGCGCGCGGCCTCGATATGCTGAACGTCGCGTACCACTACATGGACCTGGTTCCCAGGGGGCGCGACGAGGGCGAGGGTGGGGCAGGTAGCTGGCTGCGACGCCACGACGAGTATGCCGACTGATGTCGTACGCTCGGATGCTATCCACGGTTGGGCTGATCAGAACATCGCGGCGGGGCGGGTTCTGCCCGGCATGCCGCCTCTTCCAAGGCGGTGGTGCGCCACAGGAGATCGCCGCGCCGGCCGTGATCGCACTCGCTTTTCTCGTCGTCGCGGTCCTTGCCTGGGGCCTGACCGTCGCGCGGATGCGTTCGATGGACGCCATGACGACGGGGTTTGGCGCCTTTGGCCCGTTCGTCGTGACCTGGACGGTGATGATGGCCGCGATGATGCTTCCCTCGGCGACACCGCTGGTGTTCGAGTTCGCGCGAACTGCCGAGGGCCGGCGCGGCTGGCGGGCTGCAACCGCCTTGCTCGGCGCGACATACCTTGGGATATGGTCAGCGTTCGGCGTCGCCTGCTATGCGCTCTACAACGTTCTGGGAATGCCTTGGCCGCACCAGGCGCTCATCGGAGGAGGCGTCCTCGTCCTCGCCGGCCTCTACGCATTGACGCCGATCAAGCGCGCGAGTGAAGCGTGGTGCCGCGAGCTGTGCGCGCTCCATGGCCCGCTGCCGTTCAACCTGATGCGCAGCGCACTCGTGGCCGGAGGCCGCTATGGGCTGAGCTGCCTCGGCTGCTCCGCGGGTCTGATGCTGGCGATGCTGCTGATCGGACTTTCGAGTCTCGCCTGGATGATCGTGCTCACCGCGGTCATCCTGGTGTATAAGCTTGCCCCCGCCCCGACGCCACGCTGGACAATCGCGTTGTCGGTTGCGCTGGTCGCGCTCGGCATCGTCTACTGGATCGGCGCGTAACACCTCGCCCGTTAGTGCCGCAGGCTGGCCCAGAAGAAGTCGGCCCGCAGCCCCTCCTCCGAATGCGGACTTCACCCAGCACGCTGCGACCAGCTATGCGGACCGCTTCGGGCGATGGCAGGACGGTTTCCCGTTGCTGTCCGCAGCAGAAGACATGGACTTCGGGTCGCGCCGGCATCGCCTTGCACACCTCGGCGGTACGCCAATGATCGCTGACGTAGCCGCGCCATTACACTCTGAAGACGGCGGCCCGCGGATCGTGGCCGTCGCCCGCTCTACACTGAGATGGGAAGATCCCGGCTCGGGAGCGGCCATCGATGCGTGAGGACACCATTGCCGCGATCGCCACCGCGCCGGGCGAAGGTGCAATCGGTGTCGTGCGGATCAGCGGTCCAGGCGCCACCGGCATTGCCAAGCGCATCGGCCTCGGCAGCCTGCGCGATCGGCGGGCGCGCTTCGCCCACTTCCGCGATCCCGCCAGCGGTGCGGCGCTGGACGAAGGCATCGCCCTGCTGATGCGCGGGCCGCGCTCCTACACCGGCGAGGACGTGGTCGAGCTGCAGGGCCACGGCGGAAGCCGGGTCCTGCGGCGGCTGTTCGAAGCGACGCTGTGCGCCGGCGCCCGAGCCGCCGAGCCCGGCGAGTTCACGCTGCGCGCCTTCCTCAACGGCAGGCTCGACCTGGCACAGGCGGAGGCCGTGCTGGCGCTGGTGCAGGCCCGCACCGACGTGGCCGCCGACCTGGCCCTCGCCGGACTACAGGGAAAGCTCACCGGACCGCTGCGGGCCGCCCGCACGGCCGCCCTGGAGCTGCTCGCCTATCTCAGCGCCCGCGCCGACTTTCCCGACGAGGACGTGCCGCTTCGCGATATCGGCCCGGAACTCGCTGCCTTAGGCGATCGCCTCGAACGCCTTGCGGCGGAGGCGGAATATGGCCTTCTCCAGCGCGAGGGAGCGAGCATCGCGATCGTCGGCCGGCCGAATGCCGGCAAATCGAGCCTGCTCAACCGCCTGCTGCGCCAGGACCGCGCCATCGTCACACCCGTTCCAGGCACCACGCGGGATACGTTGGAAGAAACCGCCAACCTCGGCGGCCTGCGTGTGGTGCTGACCGACACGGCCGGCATCCGCGAGACCACGGATGCGGTCGAACGGCTTGGTGTGGAGCGCTCCCGCGCCGCCGCCGCCGCGAGTGACCTGCTCCTGCTCGTGATCGACGCCAGCACGCCGCTGAACGACGACGATCGCTCGCTGCTGGCGCTGGCGGCCTCCGCGCCGAGCATCGCGGCGCTGAACAAGCTCGACCTCGGCGCGCTGGTCGCGCCCGGCGCGCCGGAACTGGACGGCATTTGCGCGCTACCGGTCTCGGCGCTCACTGGCGAAGGGCTGGACGCGCTGGAACGCGAGCTACACCGCGCAATCATCGGCGAGCGGCGACCACCCGCGAGTGGCGCTGCCCTCTCGACCTTGCGTCAGCGGGACGCTGCCCGGCGTGCGCTGACCAGCGTGCGGGCCGCGTGCGAGGGCTTTGCCGCCGGCGCTCCCGAGGATCTCCTGAGCGTGGACCTGGCGGCGGCAGTACGCGCCCTGGGCGAGCTGACGGGCGAGGACGCCACCGAAGACCTGCTCGACACGATCTTTACCCGCTTCTGCATCGGCAAGTGAGGCCGCCGGCCGTCCCGCTCGCGCTCGCTTGACCCTCCCGATCGCGTGGGCGATCATGGCCGCATCGGCGCAGGGTCCGGCGCAGCGCTCGGCCCGGCGCGGGCAGCGCGATTACGGTGACGATCGCGAGGAGCTGAGCCGGTGGCACTCCGCACCCCCCAGCAGTATCGAGACAGCCTCAAGGACGGCCGCACGGTCTACTTTCGCGGCGCCCGCGTGGACGACGTCACCACCCATCCAGTGATCAGAGTAGCCGTCGATCACGCGGCGATCGACTACGAGATGGCCGAGAACCCCGGATACCACGAGCTGGCGGTGGTCAGCGACGGCCCCGGAGCGCCATACAGCCGCTACTACAAACTGCCCGAGAACGTGGACGACCTGCTCAAGCGCAGCGCCCTGATCGAGCAGGCGACGGCGCTGGGCAACACGCTGGTGGTGTTGATCAAGGAGATCGGCACCGATGCCCTCTTCGGCTTGCACCTGGTCGCGGCGCAGCTGGACGCGAAGCTGGGCACGCAGTACCTGCCGCGCGTCAAGGCGTTCTACGAGCACTGCCGCGACAGCGACCTGGCACTGGCCGTGGCACAGACCGACGTCAAGGGCGACCGCGCCAAGGGGCCGGCCGACCAGGAGCACCCGGATTACTACGTGCGCATCGTCGAGCGGCGGGACGACGGCATCGTCGTGCGCGGCGCCAAGTGCCACACCTCGGTCTCCACCAACGCTAACGAGTTGATCGTGCTGCCGACGCGGGCCATGGGTGAGGCCGACGCCCAGTACGCGGTCTCCTTTGCCCTTCCCCTGAACACGCCCGGCTTGAAGCTGCTCGCAAGCCCGTACGGCTCCTCCGGCCAGGAGGAGCGCACCGAGTTCGAGTTCCCGATCAGCGCGCGCCACAAGATGATGGAGACGACGACCGTCTTCGACGACGTCTTCGTGCCCTGGGAGCGCGTGTTTCTGGCCGGCGAGTGGCAGTACGCGGGCCCGCTTGCCCTCGGATTCGTCGAGTTTCACCGCTTCACCGCGATCTCGTACAAGCTGCCGCTGGTGGACGCGCTGGTCGGCTCGGCGCAGCTGATGGCCGACTACAACGGCATCAGCCGCGCGGCGCACGTGCGCGACAAGCTGATTCAGCTGATCAGCTATGCGGAGACATTGCGCGGCCTCACGCACCATGCCGCCCTGCGCTGCCGCGTGGGCGAACTCGGCATCGCGGCGCCCGACGCGCTGACTGTCAACATGGCCAAATATCATTTCGCGCACCACTACCACGAGGCCGTGGCGATGGTGCAGGACATCACCGGCGGGCTGCTGGTGACCGGTCCGGGTGTGGAGGATGTGGAGAGCGAGGAGATCGGGCCGTATCTGCGCCACTACTTCGGCGGTCGGGCCGGCGTGGACGGCCGCGAGCGCCTGCGGGCGATCAACTTCGTGAAGGATCTGACCTCATCGGAATACGGCGGCTATCAAGAGGTGCTGGCGATCCACGCCGAAGGCTCGCTCGAAGCAGAGAAGCTGATGATTGCCCGCGCCTACGACGCGCGGCGCACCCTGGACCTGGTGCGCTCGATGGCGGGCATCGCCTGATCCCTGGCCCGACCAGGCGCGACGCTCTCGCAGAAAGGACGCTGCGACCGTGAGCGACGGCGGGTCGCTGCTGCCGATTTTTCCCCTGGGCACGGTGCTCTTTCCGGGGGGCGCGCTGCCGCTCCAGATCTTCGAAGAGCGGTATAAACTGATGATCAACCGCTGCATCGACGAGCGGCGCGCCTTCGGCGTTGTGCTGATCAAGGCCGGCGTCGAAGTGGGCGGCGACGCGGTTCCACACGGCGTCGGCACGACGGCCCGCATCGCCCGCGTGGAGCGGCTGCCACAGGGCCGCTTCAACCTGCTTACCGTGGGCGTGGACCGGTTTCGCATCCTCGATGCGGACCGCTCACAGCCGTACCTGCAGGCGACGGTGGAGTTCTTGGAGCGGCCCGACGCGAGCGAGGAGACGACGGCGGCCGCGGCGGCGCGCGTGTCGGCGCTGTTCTCCGACCACTACCGCTGGACGCTGCAGCTCGGCGATCAGTGGACGCGCCACGTCTCGCTGCCGTCGCGGCCGGAGATGCTGGCGGACTTCATCGCCAGCCGCCTTGAGGTCGAGGTGAGCGTGAAGCAGGAATTGCTCGAAACCAGGACGGTGCGTGGCTGCCTCGAGCGCGAGGAACGCATCCTCGATCAGACCAACCGGCTGCTGCTCGCGCGGGTGCAGGCGCAGCAGCAGCAAAAGTACGGCGGCTTCGGAGCGACAAATTGAGCGGCCAGCACGATCGCCGTGGTGAGCGCCTGGTGCGCCTCGCGGTGGCGGAAGACCCCGTGAGCGCCGAGGTCTGGCGCGATGCGCTGGCGCAGGCCGGCATCCGCTCGTTGGTGCGCAACGTCGATACGCTGGCGGCGTGGTCGGGCGGCGCGGCGCTCACCCTGGAACTGCTTGTGCTTGAAGGCGATCTCGAAGCCGCGCGGGCGATCGTCAACGCAGAGCCGGCGGAGCCGATTTTAGAGCCGCGGCACCACCGCCCACGCCGCTGGCGTCGAGTCTTGCGGCGCGGGGATCACCGCGCATCCGAGCCGCCCCAATGAGTAAGAAACGCAGGCGCCAACGCGCCGAGGAACGTGCGAGTCGGGAGCGATTCGATCGTGAGCTGGCCGAAGACGGGTGGAGTGCCGGCGAGCAGCGCCACGCAAATCGCCGCGATCTCCGCGATCGGCGCAGGGGTCGCGCCGCCACGGCCGCGGCGGCGCCACGTGGCCCAACAGCCTTGTCCGCGCCGGCCCAGCCGCGCCGTTCGCGCGACGACGACTCGCTCACGCCGTGGGCCGAGCGCGCCTGGGACGCACTGCTCGCGCCCGCGGCGATCACGCTGACCTGCGGTGGCTGCCGCAACTGGCTGCCGAACAACGAACCGGGCGGGCGCGGCAGTTGCGACCACCCGGCAAGCGGATTCTCGTATCCCTATGAAGATACCGCCGCCTGCCCGTTCTTCGAGGCGCGGCGGCGTTAGGACAACGTAAGAGCCAGGAATCCCGGCACGTCCGCCAGGTCGGACAGCACGGCGTTCGCACCGGCCGCGGTGAGCGTCGCCGCCGAGCAATGGCCCGTGGCCACGCCGATCACCGGAATCCCGTTCGCTCGCCCGGCGCTCACGTCGTGTTCGCTGTCGCCGACGATCCAGACGCGGTCGGCCGCGGTTCGGCCGAGGCGCCGGGCCCCTTCCGCAATCACCTCCGCCCGGTCCTCGGAGTCATCCGCGAATCCGCCATCAAGAAACGGGTCCCAGATGCCGGCGTGCCGCAGCTTGATTTCGGCCGCGCTGCGATAGTTGCCGGTGCCCAGTCCCAGCCGCACGTCGGGCCGCGCCGCCAGTGTTTCGAGCAGCATCGCCACCCCGGGCAATACGTCGGTCGCGGGGCCGGCCACCAGTTCTTCCTTGAGCAAATCGAAGTAGATCGCGCGGAAGCGCCCAAACTCCATCGCCAGGTCGCGCTCGTGCAGTTCGTGACGGCCGTAGCAGTCACGCAGGATGGCGCCATCGGTCCGGCCGGCGAATTCCATGCCGGCGAAGGCTTCGTCGACGCCGTACAACTCGCGGAAGGTGCGCGTCATCGCCCGCCGCCCGGCGCCGTTTGTGCGGATCAGCGTCATGTCGATGTCGAAGAGGAAGATCGTCATCATCGCGTGTGGCCGGCCCTCATCCCCCGTCCCCTTCTCCCAGGATTGGGAGAAGGGGCGATCCTGGGTAGAGTGCGCTGCGGAGTCGGTACGGTTAACCCGGCACAGCTTCGAGCCAGCACCCAGGCGAACTCCCCTCGCCCAGGATTGAGAGCAGAGGATGAACCGGGTGTGAGGGCCGCGCGGCCGGGAAGACTGCTTAGCCCATCGGCAGGCCGGAGTCGCGCCAGGTATCGGTGCCGCCCTCGACGTTGAACAGGCGTGTCTTGCCTCCCGCTGCGGCGTATTCGCAGGCGAGGGCGCTGCGCTGGCCCATCTTGCAGATGAAGAGTAGATCCTTGTCGTCGGGCAGCTCGTCGCGGCGGTTGTAGACGCTGTTGAGCGGAATCAGCGTCGTGCCGGCGGCATGGTATTCGGCGAACTCGCCCGGCTCGCGCACGTCGATGAAGGCGGTGTCGCCCTTGTCGAGCATCGCCTTCGCCTCCTGCACCGAGACGCGGGTAAACGGTTCCTGCGGGTTCTTCACCGCCACGGCGGACCTCCTGGCTGACTTCGATGATTGTTGACTCAGTAACTCAATTATAGCAGGCGCGGCGCCTGCAGGCACACCGCATGCGCACCATCCTGGCGCAAGCAACGGGCCGGCGGCAAGCACCGGCCCGTTACGGCAGCCGTCACCGCGGCGGTTTAGTAGTCGTCCATCTCCGGCATCGGCATCGGCGTCTCGGGCTGCGGGATCTCCGTGATCAGGGCCTCGGTCGTCAGCAGCAGCGCCGCGACGCTGGCGCCGTTCTGCAGCGCCGCCCGTGTCACCTTCAGCGGATCGATGATGCCCGCGTCGAGCAGATCGACGTACTCGCCGCTGATCACCTCGAAGCCGATGTTCTGGTCGCCGCGCGACTCCTGCTCGCGGCGGACGCCGTTCACCACGACGCCACCCTCGCGCCCCGCGTTCTCCGCGATCTGCATCAGCGGCGCTTCCAGCGCCTTTTTCACGATCGCCGCGCCGGTCTTCTCATCGCCCGAGAGGCCGAGCCCGTCCAGCTTCGCGGCTGCACGCACCAGCGAAACGCCCCCGCCGGGAATGATCCCCTCTTCGGAGGCGGCGCGAGCGGCGTGCAGCGCGTCCTCGACGCGCGCCTTGCGCTCCTTCATCTCCGTCTCGGTCGTGCCGCCGACGTGGATCACGGCGGCGCCGCCCGCGAGCTTGGCGATGCGCTCCTGCAGCTTCTCGCGGTCGTAGTCGGAGCCGGCGTCCTCAGCCTGCATCTTGAGCGACTTCACGCGGCCGGCTACGGCGTCATGCGAGCCGCGGCCTTCGATGATCGTCGTCTCCTCTTTGGTGATCACGGCCCGCCGGCAGGCGCCGAGGTCAGCCAGGGTTACGCTCTCCATCTTGCGGCCGGTCTTCTCCGAGATCACCTGGCCGCCGGTGAGGAGGGCGAGGTCTTCGAGCATATCCATCTGACGGTCGCCGAAGCCGGGCGCCTTCACCGCCACCGCCGTGAGGTTGCCGCGCTGCTTGTTGACGATCAGCGTGGCGAGCGCATCGCCGTCGAAATCGTCGGCGACGATCAGGAACTCCTTCTTGCCGGAACGCAGCACCTGCTCCAACACCGGCACGACATCGGCCACGGCCGAAATGCGCTTGTCGGTGATCAGGATGTAGGGCTCGTCCAGCGTGGCCGTCTGCCGCTCGGTCTCCGTCGCAAGGTACGGCGAAACGTAGCCGCGGTCGAAGCTCATGCCTTCGACGTACTCGATTTCGGAGCGCATGCCCTGGCCCTCGTCGACGGTGATTACACCGTTGGCCGTGAGCCGGTGCATCGCCTCGCCCACCAGCTCGCCGATCTCCGTGTCGGCGCTGGCGAGCGTGGCGATCTGCGTCAGCCCTTCTTGTCCGGAGACGGGAATCGCCATCGCCTGCAGCGCCTCGACGGCGGCCTCGGTCGCGGCTTCGATACCGCGCTTCAACGCCATGGGGTTGGCGCCGGCGGCGATGTTCCTCAGTCCTTCGTGCACCATCGCCTGCGCGAGCACGGTGGACGTCGTGGTGCCGTCGCCGGCGACGTCGCCGGTCTTGCTCGCGGCTTCTTTGGTGATCTGCACGCCGAGATTGACGAAGCGGTCCTTGATCTCGATCTCATTGGCAACGGTGACACCGTCGTGCGTGATCGTCGGCGCGCCGAACCGCTTGCCGAGGGCGACGTTGCGGCCCTTCGGCCCCAGCGTGACCCTGACCGTGTTGGCGACGATATCCACGCCGGTTTTCAACGACTCACGCGCGTATTCGTCAAATAAAACCTGTTTTGCGGGCATTGCCTGCTCGTCCCTCCGTGGCTGTTGCGCTGCGCTATTGCGCCATTACGTCTCGGCCGGCTCGTCGGTGCGGCCGATCCACTCGATCTGCTGCGGGTCGGGCACGAGCTTCCGCTCCTTCGCCAGCTCGCGGACCGTGACCATGCCGATCATCGAGTCTTCACTGATCAGCACCCACTCCGGCTCTGCCGGCGCGGCGTGCACCGTGCTCGCGCGGAACGCCTTGAGGCGCTTCGGGTTAAGGTAAATGCCGATCTTGCCCGCCATCGCTCTAATCGTGCCTCCGCAGTCCTCGCCGGACGGCGCCGAGACACCGCCCGCTCTGCGGATTTTATCGTGCGGCCATGGCTATTAGCAACCGGGCAGTGAGAGTGCTAAACTTCTGACACGAACCACTTTGGTCTGCACCTGCGTCTGCTATCCTGGGCGCGAGCACGCGGAGGAGGCGGCGATGCGCGCCGTGTTTGTGTTGGTCAAGGTCGAACCGGGACAGGTTGAGGCCGTCGCCCAGCGCATCGGCAACCTCGAAGCCTTCTCCGAGGGCTACTCGATCTCGGGCGCCTACGACCTGCTGCTGAAGTTCTACATCGAGGACATCGACCACCTCGGCAGGCTGGTGACGCACGAAATCCAGGCCATACCACACGTGCGCGAGACGTTTACCCTGCTCACCTTCAACGCCTTTCCAGCGCCCGGCGCCGGCGGCTGAGCGGCGGCGGGAGCGAGTCAGGCGGAGCCGCCATTTGACCGCGCACGTCGGAACCAGCGGTTGCGCGGCGCGGAACCAGCCACCGGCGGCAGCGAGGACGGCGCCGACGGCTGCAGCTCGAGCTCGCGCAGGTAAGCGTCGATCGCGGCTGCGGCGCGGCGGCCGGCGGTCATCGCGGTAACCACGAGTCCCTCTCCGTGCACGACATCGCCGCCGGCGAAAACACCGCGGCGGCTCGTGTGGCCGTCCGCGCTTTCGGTATGCAGGTAGCCGTTGCCGTTCGTGTTCAATCCTTCGGTGGCCTCGCGCAGCAGCGGGTCGGGCTCGTAGCCGATCGCAATCACGGCAAGGCGGGCAGGGATCTCGAAGTCCGAGCCAGGCACCGCGAAACGGCGCAGGCGGCCGCCGTCATCCACCTCCCCGCGCTCAAGCCGCCGCAGACGCACGCCCGTCAGCCGGCCCTCGGCGTCGCCGGTGAAGGCCACCGGCTCGGTTTCGAAGCGGAAGAGCACGCCCTCGGCGCGCGCGTCGGTCTCTTCTTCGGCGCGGGCTGCCAGTTCTTCGCGTGTGCCGCTGCAGGCCAGCGTCACCGACGAGGCGCCCATGCGCAACGCCGTGCGCACACTGTCCATGGCGGCATCGGTACCGCCGATCACCACCACAGCCGGCGCCTCCTCCTGGCGCACCAGGGCCATGGGCGCCGCGCCGTTGCCGGAGGCGAGCAACCGACCACTGGCGGCGTTGGCCCGCAGCAGGAATTCCGTGGCCGTCGAGACTCCTTCGTACTCCGCGGCGCCGGGGATGCGCAGCTCGCGGTCCACCCCGGCTCCCGTCGCCAGGTAGACGGCGTCGAAGCCCTCGTCGAGCAGCTCGTCCACGCTCACGTCTCGCCCCACGCGCACACCGCTGACGAAGTCGGCGCCGAGCATGGTGAGGAAGCGCAGCTTCTCGCTGAGAATGCGCTTCGCCAGCTTGAAGTTGGGAATGCCGTGCGCCAGCGCCCCGCCCGGCGACGGCCACTGGTCGAAGACGGTGACCTCGTGGCCGCGCTTCACCAGCTCCTCGGCCACGGTGAGACCGGACGGCCCCGAGCCGACCACGGCCACGCGCCGGCCGCTCGGCTCAGGCAGATCGGCCGGCAGGGGAAAGCCGCCGAGCTGCGCCCGCTGCGTGTCCGCGACGAACGCCTCGAGCACGCCGATCCCCACCGGCGGTTCCTTGCGACCATCGGGGCGAATGGCGAAACCAACCGGGCAATCGCCCTCGCACAGGCGCTCGTGCGGGCAGAGCCGGCCGCACATCTCCGGCAGGTTTGACGTCTCGCGGAACCTGTTGGCCGCGCCGATCGGGTCGCCGCCTTCTAGCAGCAGCAGTGCCCCGGGGATATCGTTGTGCGCGGGGCAGGCTTCGATGCAGGGCGTGGTCGGGCAGTGGATGCAGCGGGCCGCCTCCAGCCGCGCCCGCTGGAGGTCGAGTCCCCGGTAGACCTCTTCCCAGTTGTTGACGCGCTCTTCGGGAGACTGCTTGTCGCTCGGCTGGGCCGAGATGCTCAGCCGTGCCCAGATGCTGTTTGCCATGCCGCTCCCCGGCGGCGGTGCCACCCCGCCCAACGCCTCCATTGTCACCGGTTGAGCACAGCCTGCGCCAGCACCGGAGGCGGTGCACTTCGCGCGGTTTGTGACCTGTCACACAATCGAAAGCGGGCCGGCCCCACGGCCAGCCCGCTATTCCATCCGGGTTTGGACCCATCTTAGACCGCCACGGCCTGGGCCGGCCGTGCGAGCGGATCGGGAAACGGAGGTGTCATCAACGCCGTGTTCGGCGTGGCGGCGCCCTCGGGCGCGTAGCGCGCGATCTCGGGCGCCAGCTTCTCCAGGCGGTTGTAGACGCCGGCCGCGTAGAGCCGGTGCAGATAGGCCGCGACAAAGCGCTGGCGCAGCTGCGTGAGCCGCTGCCGGCCCTCCTCCACGGAGTCGCCCAGCAGCAGAATCAGCGCCTCGTTGAACGGCGTGTCGCGCTGCACTTCGGCGACCAGCAGCAGCTCCGCCCGGCCGAGCCAGACGTGGAGCTGGTCGTGCTTCTCCGGCTGCGACTTCAGGTAGTAATCGACGTGGCCGACCGCGAAGTCGATCTGCCGCCAGAGGTCGCGGATCACGAGAGAATAGAGCGTGCGGTCGGCGTCGTTGTTGGCCGCCTCGCGCAGCGCCTCCAGCACCACGACGTGGTACAGCCCGCGCACCAGGTTCTGCGCGATGACTAACTCGGTCAGCCGCATGGCCGAAGTGATCGCGCGGTGGTACATGCCCGGAGACTGCAGGCCCAGGCCGCCGCCGTTGGCCAGCGCCCGCTTGCGCAGCGCCTCGTGGTGACGGCCGAGGTCGTAGATCTCCGTCGCCAGGTAGCTCTTGACCTCGTAAAAGCCGTAGCTGATCCGCTCCAGCCAGGCGGAGAAGATCTGCATACCGACCAGCGATGCTTCTGAGATCTCGGTGAGGATCTGGCAGATGGCGCGCTCGGCGATCTCGTCGTAGGGCTTGAGCGCCTCCCAGGGCACATCGGTCGCCGAGGCCCAGCGGTCGCGGATCGCGTCCTCATAGAGGTCGGCGGCGTTTTCCGACCAGACGTCGCACTTGTCGTAGAGCGAGTAGCTCGCTTCGAGGAACGTCTGCGTGGCGGGGAAGGCGCCGCGCGGCAGGTCGGTCTTGTAGGGCCAGCGGTCCGGCACGAAGGCGTAACTGCCCTGGTCGATGTCGCGGATGCGCAGGCCCTGCGGGCCGATCACCGGCTTCATGCCGCGCTGCGTCGGCACGCGCATCCAGGCGAAGTCGCGCTCCGGCTGCTGCTCTGCGGCCGCCTGCTCATTGGTGGACTGAGTGGTCACGCCTTTGCCTCCCTGGGCCCTTGAACCGATTGACGTGCAAATGCCGGTCAACCCGAAGCGGCGCGCGATGTCAAGACGGGCTATGCGCCGCGGCCGGCTCCAGCCAGACCGCGAACGGCGCCGAGCTAGTTGCGCGGCGGATCGAGGAACTTCTGCATGTCCGGGTTCATGCGCTCGCGCCGGTCGCCCAGGCCGACGACTTCAAGCCGGTGCATGTACTCGTTGATTTGCCGCCGGCGGATCGCCATCAGCTTCTGATAGCCGAGGTCGGTCTGGTGCTTGCCGCCGCCGAGCAAGATTGCAAGCGCCTCTGCCGACTGCCCGCCGCTGGTGAGGCCGGCCTGCGTCGTGCCGAGCAGGCCCTCCTGGCGGTCGAGGTAGTGGTGGATCTCCTCGCGCCGCTCCGGCTCCGTCTCGATCAGGTACTTCATGTGCGTCACGCCGAAGGCAACGTGGCGGCTCTCGTCCTGCGCCGCGAGGCGGAACATGCGCTTCTCCGCCTCGTTGCTGCTGATCAGCTCGCCCATGCGGAAGAGGCTCTGGACGAAACCCTCGGCTACCAGATGGAGAATGGTGGTCATCTCGGTGAAGTCCGTGACCTGCAGCAGGCCAACGGCGCCGGGGCCGGCCTGCAGGAGGCCGCAGCCGTTCGCCAGCGCCCGCTTGCGGAAGACGTCCTCGTGCCGCGCCTCGTCCATGATCTGCGTGCCGACGAACAGTGCGACCTCGTAGTGGTCGGCGCTGATCTGCGGCAGGTAGCGGCCGGGCAGGTCGGCGGCGATGAACTCGACCTGGGTGAGAAACGTGCAGAGCTGGCACATCGCCAGTTCCATGTCGTCCGGCAACTGGGACAGCTCGTGCCAGGGCACGTCCACGGCGCTGGACCACTGCCGCGCCTGCGCCTCTTCGTAAAGCATCTGCACGGACGCCGACCACGATTCCGACTTGTTGGTCCAGCGCGGGCCGAGCCGCGGCGCCTCGGGCCGGACGCCGGCGCCGCGCGGGCGGCCGGTGTAGTTGGCGGTGAGGTCGGGAACCTGGCCGTAGCTGCCTTGCTCAGCCTGCTCGATCGTGAAGCCCTTGCGGCCGAAGTTCGCGCGGGAGCCCCAGGGCGTGCCCGGCTTCAGCCAGCTCAGATCCAGGCCCGGCGCGTTGGGTTCGGTGCGAAGTTGCTCCAACATGGCGGCGCTGACCGGCATTGCTCTCCCTCCGGCGTTTTCCCGCGGGTTTTTACCGATGGTATAGTTTGGTCATACCCCCTCGGGGCGTCGCCTGTCAAGGATCTTGAGACGGGGCATGTTGAAGGCGCGGTTCGCGCGGCAGCGGAGGGCGGTGCTAGCATGCGGGACAGGCGGGGCAGGCCAAGGAGGCGGGAGTGACGAGCACGGCGGCAGCAAGCGCACCGACGACCAGAACCAGGCCGCCGGGCGTCAAGGAGCGCATCCTCGGAGCGGCGGCAGAGGAGTTTCAACAGTTCGGCTATCACGGCAGCTCCCTGCGGCGGATCAGCGAGCGCTCGCACGCGACGAAGCCGATGGTTTACTACCACTTCCAGGGCAAGGACGGCCTCTTCGCCGCCGTGGTGGGGGAGCAGCTCGGCCGCCTGGAGGAGCGCTTGAACGAGCGGATTGCGGAGCAGGGCGACGCCGTCGGCCGCCTCGGCACCTTTGCCCGTCTTTATCTCACCTGCTTTCTCAAGGATTTCCCGGGCCTCGCCGTCGGCCTGCGCGAGCTGCCCACGTTGCCCGCACCGGTCTTCACCGAGATCGCCGCGGCGCACGGCCGCATGGTCGTCGCTATCCTCAAGCGCATCCTGCGCGACGGCGAGCGCAGCGGCGAGTTGCGATCGCTCGATGTGGACAACTGCGCCCGGGCGATCATCGGCATCATGCACTACTACATTCGCGGCTCAGGACTCGACAACACCGCCGCGATCGTCGCCGGCACCGACCAGATCGTGAGCTACTACGCCGCCGGCCTACTGGCGCGCTAAGCGCACGTTAGCCTCTCGACCGATTCGAACGAACAGCGTCAACCACCGCTCTCGTCGCCGACCCGCGCCGGCTGTTGCAGTGTGCTATCATGTCAAGTGAATACACGGATAGACCCGTGCACAGGAGGCTTTCACGATTACCACCGACACCAGGCCCGCGCGGCGCCGTACGCGGCCCGCCGTCGCGGAAGAGAAATCAGCAGTCAACGCGCCAATCGCCGCAGCCCCGCCACCGGACTCACCGCCCCGCCGCCGCGCCCTCAGCAGAACCTCCGGCTTCCGCAAGCTCGGCCTCGGCAAAGATTCGCTCGCGGCGGTCGCCGAGATGCAGTTCCAGGAGCCCACCCCAATCCAGGCCCAGGCGATTCCGCCGATGCTCGCCGGGCGTGACCTCGTCGGCAAGGCCCAGACCGGCACCGGCAAAACGCTCGCCTTCGCCCTCCCCATCGCCGAGCGCATCGATCCCGCGTCGCGCAGCACGCAAGCCATCGTGCTCACGCCGACGCGCGAGCTGGCGACGCAGGTCGCGGAAGAGACCGTGCGTGCCTGCGCGGGCCGTGATCTGTGCGTCGTGCCGATCGTCGGCGGGCGCCGCATCAAAGACGATCTGACGCGGCTGGCCGCCGGCGCCCAGATCGTGGTCGGCACGCCCGGCCGCGTGATCGATCACCTGCGCCGCGGCACGCTGAAGCTCGACGCCGTGCGCATCGTCATCCTCGACGAGGCGGACGAGATGCTGGACATCGGCTTCGCGGATGCGATCGAGACAATTCTGCGTCGCACGCCGCGCACACGGCAAACCGCCCTCTTTTCGGCCACGATGCCGCCCTTCATCCGCAAGATGGTGCAGCGCTATCTCGGCAACCCAGTGCGGGTGAGCATCGACCCCGAAGAGGTCACCGTCGCCACAATCGACCAGGTCTACTACGAGGTTTCGGAGCGCGACAAGCTGCCCGGTCTGCTGGAACTGCTCGACGGGCCGCAGACGCAGCGCGTGCTCTGCTTCCGCCGCACGCAGATCGGCGTGGACCGTCTGGCGGCGGACCTGCACCGGCGCGGTATCCCTGCCTGCGGCATTCACGGCGGCATGAACCAGGGCGAACGCGACCGCGTGATGCGGGCGTTTAAGGCCGGCGAGATCCGCGTGCTGATCGCGACCAACGTCGCGGCCCGCGGTCTCGACATCCAGGACGTGACACACGTCGTCAACTACGACCTGCCGCAAACCACCGAAGAGTACGTGCACCGCATCGGGCGCACGGGCCGCGCCGGCAACGCCGGCACGGCGGTCACGTTTATCAGCGAGTGGGATCTCGAAGGCCTTGAGGTCCTGAAGCGCTACCTTAACGGCGATCTGCGCCGCGGCCTGCTGCGCCTCTACGGCGGCCCAGGCCGCGCCAGCGCGTAGCCGCACTGCCAAGGCCGCAACGAACAGCCCCCTCCGCTCCGCCGCGAGCCGACGAGGGGGCTTCGGCGTTTCGGCGAGACTTGCCCGGCGGCGGAGACTAATACACCGTCGCCCGGTCGCCCACGGCCGTGGCGAGGCCGGTTTCGTCGCGCAGATCCCGCAGTTGCTGCTGCGCCGCCCGCACCAGGCAGTTGGCGTCCGAGGTCAGCGTCACCATCTGGAAGCCCATCTTCAGCCACTTGGCGCTGAAGGCGACGCCACCCGTGTGGATGCCCGCCGCCACGTGATGCCGGCGGCAGGCCGCCAGGATCTTGCCCACGGTCTCCTGGTGCGTTGGGTCTTCGTTGTCCATGCGCGGCGGCATGCCCAGCGCATAGCTCAGGTCCGAAGGGCCGATGTAGATGCCGTCCACCCCGTCCACGCTCAGGATCGCATCCAGGTTGGCGATGCCGTCGGCCGTCTCGATCATCAGGATGCAGGCGATGTTCTGGTGAGCGCCCTCCTGGTAGCCTGAGCCGCCGTAGATCGCCGCGCGGATCGGGCCGGAGCTGCGGAAGCCGCGCGGCGGATAGCGCACGGCGCCCACGGCGCGCTCGGCCTCCTCGCGGGTGTTGACAAGCGGGATCACCACGCCGTAGGCGCCCGCATCGAGTACCTTCATGATCGTCGCCGGGTCGTTCCAGGGCACGCGCACGAAGGGCGTGACTTCGGTCGTGCTGATCGCCTGCAGCATGTGCACGGCGTCGCCGTAGTCGATCAGGCCGTGCTGCATGTCGATCGTCAGCCAGTCGAAGCCCTGGTGCGACATCAGCTCGGCCGTGAACGTGTTCGGCAACGACAGCCAGGCGCCGACCGTCGGTTTGCCCTCCCGCCAGGCCCGCAGCACCGGGTTTTCACGCATTGCGCATCGTCCCTTCCGCCGGCTGCCCGCTTCCGGCCACGCTGATTTGCCGGGCTTCAGCCGCATTCTGGCCGCGGGGCTGCGCAGGGTCAAACCGGGCCAATTTTGGCGTGCGAGCGAACCATTCCGTGCCTATGCGGCGAGCCCGCAAAGGGGCTACCATGTTTGTTACAGGCGGCTCGTCGCAGGCGGCCGTACTCGTGCGTGAAGGACAGGAGACGCCATGCTCGATCAGAAATCCCGCGCTGAAGCCTCGTCCCCGGCCGGTGGCTGGCAGGCGGCGTCGATTCTCGACTTCATCACCGACGCGGCACGGTCGATCGGCGTGGGCACCACCACGGACGCGGGCTGGGCGCCACCGCCGCAGGCGGGCACGATGCCGATCATGATGACCGGCGGCATTCCTGATGCGGCGAGCCTGCCGAAGCAGGAGCTGCTGGAGGCGTTGGCGAGGGTGCTGGACGATGTGCCCTCGGAGGCGCTGCGCTACGGCGGTACGCAGGGCTTCGAGGTTTTGCGCGAGGCGCTGGCGCAACGTTCCGCGACAAACGACCGGGTCGAGCAAGGGCCAGAGAACTTCGTGCTCACCAATGGCAGCGCCGGCGGCATCGACCTGCTCAGTTCGGCCTTCATCAATCCGGGCGACATCGTACTGACCGAATCGCCGACCTTCTCCGGCACGCTGCGCACCTTCCGCGGCCACCAGGCGCGCCTGATCTCGGTGCCCATGGACAACGACGGTATGAACACGGACGCGCTGGCCGAGACCCTGGAACGGCAGCAGCGCGCGGGCGAGCCGGTCAAGGCGATCTACACGATCCCCGACTTCCACAATCCCATGGGCGTCTACATGACGCTGGCGCGCCGCCGCCGGCTGGTCGAGCTGTCGAATCAGTACCGCGTGATCGTGATCGAGGACGATGCCTACGCGGACCTCGGCTTTGATGCAGAGCCGATTCCCAGCGTCTACAGCGTCGCCGGCGGGCAGGGTGTGCTGCGCGCCTGCACCTTCAGCAAGACGGTGGCCACGGGGTTGCGCGTCGGTTGGCTGCAGGGCCGCAGCGATTTCATCGAAGCCTGCGTGCGCATGCGCTTCGACATGGGCGCCAGCCCGCTGCTGCACCGGGCGCTGGCGGAGTTCGTGGTCTCCGGCGGCTGGGCGCGGCACATCAAGAAGCTGCACGCCATCTACGCGGAGAAGTGCGACGCGCTGGCCACAACGTTGCTGGAAGAGTGCGAACCGTACGCGCGCTTTGTGCGGCCGAAGGGCGGCTTCTTCATCTGGCTCGAATGCCGCGACGGCATCGATTCGGCCAAGGTCGCGCAGCTCGCGTCCGAAGAGGGCGTGCTCGTCGTGCCCGGCCGCAACTTCTTCCTGGACCAAAAGGACAGCTCGCACCTGCGCCTAGCGCTCAGTACTGAGACGCCGGGCGATTTGCGCGAGGGCGCACGTCGCCTGGCGCGTGCTTTCGCCCGCGCCGCCGGGTAAACCGCGGCGCGCGAAGAGCCCAACGCGCTATTGGGAGGGGCGCACCGTGTTGCGCCCCTTTCGCGTGCCCGTCACGAACGATGCGATCGGGAGTCTCGCCGACCGAGCAGGGAGAGCGACTTTGCCGAGCTCCTGGCCCGGTGCGAGCTCAGCCGCCAACCCAGGACCGTCGCAAGCCACGTTCTTTCCGTCCGCCCTGCCTGTGAGCCGCGCCTGCAACTCGGGCTTACATCCGCGCATCGGATCTTTCGAAGGATGTTGAAGCCCCGCGGGAGCATGGCATGATTCGAACCCTGATGATCGCGTTCGCCTTTCTGCTGCTGGCTGCAGGTTGCAGCTCCGGCAACAACAACAAGAGCAGCGCCACGACGGCGGCCGCCAGCGCTTCACCGGCGCCGACCGCGAGTGCCGCGCCCGCCTCCACGCCCGCGCGTAGCCCCACGCCCACCGCGACGCCGGCGCAAGCCGCAAGCGCGCCATCAACCGGCGCACCAGGGGCACCCGCACCAGCGACGGGCGCGGCCGCCGCGACGCAGACGGGCACGGCGTTCCCCACCGTAAGCGCGTCCGCTCCTGCCAGTTCGAGCCCGCCGGCGCCGAGCACCGCGACGCCGCCCTCGCCGCCGCCACCACCGCCGCCGATCCCCACGGGCACGGCCCGCGGCGGACGCGACAGCACCGGCGCCACGCTGCCTGTGGGCGATCTGTGCCCGTTGGGCTACCCGATCAAGGGCGACGAGAACCAGAAGGCGTACAGGCCGACGGACCTGGAGTACCAGACGGTCCGGCCGGTCGCCTGCTTCCAGACGGCCGAGGATGCCGTGACGGCGGGCTACACGCTCGCCCATCCCTGAGCTGGCGCGGACTACTTCCTCCGTCAGAATCGCTTTGACACCCGATCTGGCCGCGCATACCATCGAAGCACTCTCAGCGGCTGGCGACAGCGACGATGGAGGCGACACCGTGACGACGCAAACGAAGCCCAGCGCATCCAAGCAGGCGCGGGCGCTGGTGCAGCGCCCCCGGCTGGAAGAGATGGGGCTGGACACCGGCAAGCTGGTGCGGCTGAAGCGGATCTACGGCCGCGGCAAGGGCAACGGCACCCTCCTTTTCCTGCCGATCGACCAGGGGCTGGAACACGGCCCGCGCGACTTCTTCCCCAACCCGGCAAGCCTGGATCCGGACTACGAGTGGCGGCTGGCGGTCGAGGGCAACTACTCGGGCATCGCCCTGCAGTACGGCCTCGCCTCCAAGTACATCCGCGACCATGCCGGCAAGGTGCCGGTGGTGCTGAAGCTCAACGGCAAGACTGACATTCCCCCGGACAAAGCGCCGCTCTCGCCGCTGCATACGACGGTAGAAGAGGCCGTGCGGCTGGGCGCGGACGCGGTCGGCTACACGCTCTACGTCGGCTCGACGCTGCAGTCCGAGGATTTTAAGCAGTTCGGCGAAGTCCGCCGCGAGTGCGAGCGCTACGGCATGCCCGTGATCGTCTGGTCGTATCCGCGCGGCGAGGCAATGGACGCCAAGGGCGGCCGCGAGAGCCCCTACGCCGTCGAGTACGCGGCGCGCGTGGCCTGCGAGCTGGGCGCCGACATCGTCAAGGTGAACATGCCGACCGATCCAGGCGAGAAGGCGCAGGCCAGCCCCAAGCCCTACAGCACGATGTCCTACGACATGGTGGAGGGCTTCGAGCGGGTCGTCCGCGCTGCCGGCCGCACGCCGGTGCTGCTCTCCGGCGGCGAGAAGGTCTCGGACGAGGAGCTGTTCAGCAAGGCGGAGTCGGCGCTGCAGGCCGGCGCCACGGGCTTCATTTTCGGCCGCAACGTTTGGCAGCGCCCCTACGCCGAGGCGAACCAGGTGATCAAACACCTGTGGGAGCTGCTCGGCAAGTACTGACTCTCAGGGGGAGGCTATCGGGCGAAGGGCGTAGAAGCGGAATCGCATCTATCGAGGCCGGGCCGGCGCGCTTCTCGCCGGCCCGGCCTACTTGGCCGGCGGCGTAGACGCCCTCCGCCCTATGGCCTGCGTCGTGGTCACAGCTCGCCGGGGCCGATGATGCCGCTGCCCTCGCCGACCTTGCGCATCTGCTCAAAGTCGTGCCGCGCGGTGACCCAGCGCACGGTGCCGGAATGTGAGCGCATCACGATCGAGTTGGTCGTGGCGCCGCCGCCGAAGTAGCGCACGCCCTTCAACATCTCCCCGTCGGTCACGCCGGTCGCGGCGAAAAAGACGTCGCCCGTGCCGACCAGGTCCTCGGTCGAATAGACCTTCGAGATGACGTAGCCGGCGGCCTCGGCCTGCTGTCGCTCGTCGTCGTTGCGCGGCCAGAGCTGGCACTGGATCTCGCCCTTGAGGCAGCGCATCGCCGCCGCCGTCAGCACCGCCTCCGTGGCGCCGCCCACCCCCATCAGCACGTCCACGCCGGTCTCGCCCACGGCCGGTGAGATGCCGCCGGAGACATCGCCATCCGGGATCAGCTTGATGCGCGCCCCGGCCCGGCGGCACTCGGCAATCAGTTCTGCGTGGCGGTCGCGGTCGAGGATACACACCGTGAGATCGGAGACGAGGCAGCGCTTCGCCTTGGCGATCCAGCGCAGATTCTGGCTGGGCGAGGCGAGGATGTCGATCGAACCGGCCGCCTCCGGCCCAACCGCGATCTTGTTCATGTAGACGATCTCGCGGATGCCGAACATCGCCCCGCGTTCGGCCAACGCGATTACCGAAAGCGCGTTCGGCAGGCCCAGCGAGGTCAGGCGCGTGCCTTCCAGCGGATCGACGGCGATGTCGACGGCGGGCTGATTGCCGTTGCCCACCTTCTCGCCGAAGTACAGCATCGGCGCCTCGTCCTTCTCGCCCTCTCCGATCACGACGATGCCGTCCATGTCGATCGATTGCACGGCGGCGCGCATGCCGCGCACGGCCGCGTCGTCCGCGGCGTTCTTGTCGCCGCGGCCCATCCAGCGCGCCGCGTTCATCGCGGCGATCTCCGTGACTCGTACCAGCTCCATCGCCAGGTTGCGTTCGATCGGCGCCTTCACGGTAGTCATGCCTCGCCCTCCGTTACGATTGCTGAAAGCTGAGCCTGCCTGCCGCCCGTGCTTAGCGCCGGCAGCCGCCGTGCCGCCTCGGCCAGCGTGTCCTCGCCCTTGCTGAAGGTGAAGCGGATCGTGGAACGACCCAGCGCCTCGTCCTTGCAGAAGCTGCTGCCAGGCACCGGCGCCACGCCGATCTCCCGAATCAAGAAGCGCGTGAACTGGACGTCGTCGAGATCGGTCAGCGGCCGAATGTCGGCCATGATGTAGTAGGCGCCCTCAGGGGCGGCGCAGGAGAAGCCCGCGGTTTGCAGCGCTTCCAGCAGCATGGCGCGCCGGCGTGTGTAGCTGGCGCGCAACTCGTCGTAGAAGCTGGGCGGAAAGCCCAGCGCCACCGCTCCCGCCTCCTGCAGCGGCGCGGGCGCGCCCACGGTAAGAAAATCGTGGCACTTGCGAATCGCGTCGCTCCAGGGCGGGCGGGCGATCACGTAGCCGAGCCGCCAGCCCGTGACGCTGAAGGTCTTCGAGAAGCCGCTGATCGTGATCGTGCGCTCGGCCATCTCCGGCAGCGTCGCCAGGCTGATGTGCTGACGGCCGTCATAGATGATGTGCTCGTAGATCTCGTCGGTGATCGCCAGCACATTGAACTCGCGGCAGAGGCCCGCGATCGTCTCCAACTCCGCGCGGCTGAGCACACGCCCGGTCGGATTGTGCGGCGTGTTGACGACGATCGCCTTCGTGCGCGGTCCGAACGCCGCCCGTAGCTCTGCTGATTCGAAGCGGTATTCCGGCGGCCGCAGCGGCACAAACACGAGCTTCGCGCCGGCCAACGCGGCGTCGGGGTTGTAGTTCTCGTAGAACGGCTCGAAGACGATCACCTCGTCGCCCGGCTCGATCAAGGCGAGCATCGTCGCCATCATCGCCTCGGTCGCTCCGCAGGTGACGGTGATGTCGCGCTCCGGCTCGGCCGTGATGCCGTTGAAGGCGAGCGCCTTCTTCGCGATCGCGTCGCGCAGCGGCTTCGCTCCCCAGGTGATGGCGTACTGGTTGTGGTCGGCCTCGATCGCCGCGATGGCGGCGTCCTTGATCGCGCGCGGGGCGGGAAAGTCGGGGTAACCCTGCGCCAGGTTGACGGCGCCGTGCAGCGCCGCCAGCCGCGACATCTCGCGGATGACGGATTCGGTGAAGACACTGGTACGCGCCGCGACCATGAGCGCTCCCTGCAGATGGCTTCAAAACCTGCCCGCGGGTTCGATGCCGCCCGCGTTGTACGGGCGTAGCGCCGGTTATGAAACCATTTCGGAGAAGCCGGCGCGCCCGCGGCCGGCGTGTACGCGCAACCGCGCTCACACATCGGCAACAAGCCGCCGGACCGACAAACGGCTGCCCGGACCGGAGACCGGTCGGGGCAGCCGCTATCATACAGGATCGCCGCGCTCGCTGAATGCCAGCAGAGTTACGCCGCCGGCAGGGTCGCTGCGTCGAATTCGAGGAAGGCGCGTCCGCCGCAGCGCTTGCAGCGCAGCCCGCGGCCCGCCTGGCGCTCAACGCCGATCTCCTGGCCGGAGCGGAAGGGCCGAATCGTGATCTTGCCGTCGCCCACGTTGCGCGTGGCCCGGCCAAGTGTACGGCCGCAGTTCAGGCACTGCACCTCGCCGCGCACCACTGCCTCGCCCGATCGCGCCGCGCTCATCGTCGTCATCGTGGTTCCTCCCCTCGCGCCGTCTCGCGGCGCCCGCTCATCAAAGCTCGTTGAAGGGAGTCTACGGTCCCGACGGCCGGGGCAAGCATGAGCGCCGGCACGCTCCAATCGTGAAGCTGACGACACAGTCGAGCGAGCGGCAGCGTTCAGCGCTGGTGAGCCGGATCTTTGAAGCGCGGATCGATCACGGTCACGTCCGGCCGAACATGACCGGCGCGCTGGGCGTACCAGAGGGCGAAGGTGTGCCCGTCCTGGTCGGAGGTCACCGTTCCATGCGGCGGCGCGGCATTGAGCGTGGTCGTCGCGAAGTTCCACGCCTTCCAGTCGCCGCGCAGGTTGAAGTCGTGCAGGCCGACGATCGCCCAGGGAGCAACCGTGACGATCGCCACAACCACGGCGGCGGCCGGCAGCCAGCGCCGCCAGCGCGCCCGCGCCGTATTCCAGGCCCAGGTGAGCACTGCAAGCATGCCCACGCCGGCAAAGACGGCGATCAGCACGTCCGCCTGGATCAGGTAATTCTCGCGGCCGTCCGCCTTATATTCGGTGTAGAAGATTGTGGAAAGCGCAATGACGGTAAGACCATGCACGGCGAACGGCCGATCGTGATCCCACAGCACGGCCGCGCCGCCCACCGCGAACGGCAGGATCCACCAGGCGAACTGCGTGAAAAGCAAGCGGATCGCGACTGGCAGCCCTTGCACGAAGACGGTGAGGCTGTGGTCGAGGTAGTGGTGATACGGCGCGCCGGTGACCACGTCGATGAAGCGGTCAAAAGTCGTCGGGTCGCCCCAGTTGGAGGCGGGATGCTGCGCCGCGCGCAGCGGCAGCAGCAGATACAGGCTGAGCGGCGCCAGCAGCAACACCACGGCCCCGGCCATCAGCTTCGGCTGCAGCAGGCGGTTGCGGTAGCTCAGGCCGAGTGCGAGGGCCGCCCCGATCAGGGAGAATCCGAGCGTGGTGTGATGCGCCAGCGCGAAGCCGCCGGTCAGCGCCGCGCCCCAAACCTGCCGCCGCGCATCGCGCGGCCCGGCGACGATCCAGGCGATCAGGCCGGCGAACAGCGCGACCTGGGCATAGGTCTCCGCCTGCACGGACTGCGACCAGAGCGTGCGGGAGGTGGCAAGGGCCAGCGCCGCTGTGAGCGCCGCGCCATAGCGCATGGCGGCGCTGCTGCGCGGCAACGCCCCCGCAAGGCGCAGCACGGTCAAAAAGACAAGCACCGACGCGCCTGCCGCGCACAAGCCGGAGAAGAGACCAAGCCGGTAGGCGATCTGCCCGACGGGCACGAGGTGCGCGAACACGCCGCCGACGAGCACGTAGAGCGGGTAGCCGGTCGGATGTGGAATGCCCCAGGTGGCCACGGCGGCCGCCAGGTCGCCGCTGTCGCCGTGCGGCGGGAAGCGCCAGTTGACCGAGGGCGCCATCGTCGCCAGGTACAGCGCGAAGGCGAGGAGGCCCGTACCGCCGCCCAGAAGTACGGTGACACATCGCGGCAGCGCGATGGCAGCGGCGTGCTCGCCGGCGCCTACGGCAGGGGCCGCTCTGGCAGTGGAGGTCTTTACGCTGGCACCTCCGCCGCGCGGTGCTCCGGCAGCAGGGATTCTCTGTTTCGCCATGCTCCCGTCTCGCGAGGCCGCGCCCAACGCCCAACGCCCTACGCCCTACGCCCTCCAAAGATAAGGGGCGGCACGAAACCCGGCGCATGCGCCGTTGCTCGCGAGCGACTCGCCTAGTACTCCAGCAGCGCCTCGACCCGGTAGCCGTCGAGCTTGCTGCGCCCGGCCAAAAAGCTGAGCTCGATCAGAAACTGCAGGGCGTGCACCTGGCCGCCGATCAGCTCCACCAGTTTGGCGGCCGCGTTGGCCGTGCCGCCCGTGGCCAGCACGTCGTCCACGATCACCGCGCGCTGACCCGCCGCCAGCGCATCGCGGGCGATGTCCAACTGGCTGCTGCCGTACTCCAGCGTGTACTCGATGCTCATGCGCGGCGCCGGCAGCTTTCCCGGCTTGCGTACCGGCACGAAGGGCACGCTCAGCCGGTCCGCCAGCGGCGCCCCGAAGAGGAAGCCGCGCGACTCAATGCCCACCACCGCCTCAACCGGCTCGCTGCGGTATCGCTCGGTGAACCGATCGAGTACTTCTTTGAAGGCCGCCGGATCGCGCAGCAGCGGCGTGATGTCGCGGAAGAGCACGCCCGGCTGGGGGAAGTCTGGGATGTCGCGGATGTACTGCTTCAGGTCCACGCCACCGCTCCGCGACCCCCTGTTGGCGGCCGCGCCAGCGTAGCATAGGAGCGCCACGGCGAAGCGGTCAATCGCGATTGCTGGGCGCACGAGCGGGTAGAATGTGGCTGGCGGGCGCGCGTCGCGGTTGCGGCAGGTCGCGGGGTGGGGCGGGGATGGCGATCGGTGGGCGATGCGTATGGCTGTTGCTGGCCGCGAGCGTACTGTTCGCGACCGGTTGCGGCGGCGGGACTAATTCGAACAAGCCAAGCGTTTCTGTGACCGCGACGCCTACGGCCGCCGGCCAATCGCTCGTCACCGCGACAGCGGCAGACAGCGTCGCCTCGGTTGCGCCGGACGGCCGAACCTACGTCATCACCAACGCACGCTTCGACGCGCTGCCCGGCGCCCGGGCGCTCTACGGTGTGATCGCGGGCGCGGCCTACGAGATCGAAGTGCCCCAGAACTGGAACGACGAGCTAGTGCTCTACGCCCACGGCTTCACCGGCGACGATCCAATCGTCTTCGTGCAGATGCCGCCGCTGCGCAACTATTTCATTGCGCACGGCTTCGCCTGGGCCGCCAGCAGCTACGCCACCAGCGGCTACAATCCCGAGCAGGGGCTGCGCGACACGCTGGCGCTGCGCGACGCCTTCATCCAGCAGGTCGGCGCGCCGCAACGAACGTATATCGACGGCACGTCGATGGGCGGGCACGTCGTCGTCTCGGCCATGGAGCAAAGACCCGAGCTGTTCGCGGGCGGCTTCTCCGAGTGCGGCGTCGTCGCGGGCGTCGAGGAGCTGGACTATCTGGTGAGCTACAGCGCCCTCGCGGCCTACGTCACCAACACGCCGCTGCCGATCACGGATCGCGCGGCGTTTCTGAGGACCGTGCGCTCTCGGCTGCTGCCGGCGCTCGGTCCGGCGGCGCGGCCGACGCAGGCAGGGCAGCAGTTCGAGGCGCTGGTCGAGAGCCTCACCGGCGGCCCGCGCCCCTGGCGGCATGAGGGCTTCCTCGACCGCCGCGCCGGCAACTTCGAGGTCACGGCCAGCGAAGACCCGCAGCACCTCAGCCTCGCCGCGCGGGCCGCGACCAACGTCGGCGTCCAGTACACCGCCGATTCCGCATCCGGCATCGACGTCGCCCGGCTCAATGCGCTGATCCCGCGCCTGCCCGCCGATCCGAGTGTGCGCAACGCCGCCGCCCACCCGGACTTCGCCCCGCGCACCGGCAAGCTCAAGGCGCCGCTGCTGACGCTGCACACCACCGGCGACCACTTTGTGCCGATCAGCCTGGAGCAGGACTACCGCCGCATCGTCGATACGGCCGGCGCCGGCAACCTGCTCGTGCAGCGCGCGGTACGCCGCCCAGACCACTGCCAGTTCAGCAGCAACGAGCTGGAACGCGGCTTCGGCGACCTGGTGAACTGGGTGGAGCACGGCGTCAAGCCCGCGGGCGACGACCTGAGCAATCCCGATCTGCGCAACGCGGGCCTGAACTTCACCGATCCGCTGCTTCCCGGCGATCCGGGCGGGGAATGATGCCGACAGGCGACCGCGACCGTCCGGCACCGAGGCGGGACGAGCATCCCGACCCGTACCGCGCGATTGCGCCGTTCTACGACCGTACGCTCGCCGGCTTCGAAGAGGACGTTCCCCTCTATGAAGCGTTCGCGCGGCGGCTGGACGCGCCGGTGCTCGATCTCGGCGTAGGCACCGGCCGCGTGGCGATGGCCCTTGCCCACGGCCAACGGCGGATAGTCGGCATCGACCGTTCCGCCGCGATGCTGGCGCTGGCCGTCCGGGCGCTGCGCCGGCGACAGGCAGACCGTGTCGATCTCGTGCGTGGCGATCTGCGGGCGCTGCCCTTACGCGGCGGCTTCGGGTTGATCCTCTGCGCCTGCGACAGCTTCCTGCATCTGCCGAACGCCGAGGCCCAGCTCGAGACCCTGCGTGCCTGCCGCCGACTGCTGCATCCCGCCGGCCGGCTCGTGCTGGATCTGCCCGGGCCCGCCGGCGATTGGGGCGACTGGGCGCCGGGCGCACGGCCGCTGGTGCTGGATTGGAGCGAGGCGGGGCCGGGCGGCCGCGTGAGCCGCTTCACCACCTTCCGCGCCGACGCCGCCGCCCAGACTCGCGATGTGACCGACATCTACGAGGAGATCGCGGCCGATGGCAGCGTGAAGCGCGTGGTGGCGGAGTACCGCCTGCGCTTCGTCTTTCCCGCCGAACTGCGCCTGCTGATTGTCGCCGCCGCTCTGCGCCTGGATGCGCTGTACGGCAGCTACGAGCTGGACGGGTTCGACCAGTACAGCGGGCGGATGATCGCCGTTGCGGCGTGTGACGGCGTGTGACAATAAAGCATGGTGAACTGCCGTGCCGGCCGCGGCTGAGTCGCGCGTTTCCGGCTCGTGATCACGCCGCGGCCGGCGGTATAGACTTAGCAGCATGAACCAACGCCGCGTCGCGGTCGATGCCATGGGTGGCGATCATGCGCCCGCGGCCGTGATCGAGGGCAGCGTCGCGGCGGCGCGGGAACTCGGCATCGCCGTCACGCTGGTGGGCGACGAGGCGGTGATCCGCCGCGAGCTGGGCCGGCACGGCGCCGCGCCGCCGGCCCTGAAGATCGAGCACGCGCCCGCCGCGGTGGCGATGGACGAGCATGCGACCGCCGGCCTGCGCCACCGTCGCGACACCTCGCTGGCGGTCGGCGTCGGCCTCGTCAAAGACGGCCGCGCCGGCGCCTTCGTTTCCGCCGGCAACTCCGGTGCGACGATGGCCGTCGCCACGATGCTGCTGGGGCGGCAGCCCGGCATCGAGCGGCCTGCGCTCGGCACCGTCTTCCCCAGCGAACGCGGCCGCTTCCTGCTGCTCGACGTGGGCGCCAACGCCGACGCCAGGCCGTCGTACCTGGTGCAGTTCGCGGAGCTGGGCCGCGGCTACGCGGAACGGGTGCTGCGCGTCGGCCGGCCTCGGGTTGGCCTGCTCAACATCGGCGAAGAGCCGGGCAAGGGCAGCGAGTTCGCGCGAGAGGTGCACGAGCGTCTCGCGGCCTGCCCCGGCCTCAACTTCATCGGCAACATTGAGGGCAAAGACCTCACGCGCGGGTTGGCCGATGTCGTCGTCACCGACGGCTTCACGGGGAATGTAGCCATCAAGACCGCCGAGGGCGTGGCCGAGTTCATCATGCGCGAGCTGCGCGGCGCCCTCACCTCGCGCCTGCGCTACAAGCTCGCGGCGCTGGCGCTGCGTCCCGCCTTGCTCGCACTGCGCGGACGCATCGACTACGCCGAGTACGGCGGCGCACCGCTGCTGGGGTTGAACGGCGCCGTCCTGATCAGCCACGGTCGCAGCAACGCGCGGGCGATACGTTCGGCGGTGCGCGCCGCGCAGGAGGCAGCGGCGCTGGACTGGCCGGCGCCGGCTCAGGCCTCATCGCGCGCGGCGGGCAGCGGTGAGGCGTCGTAGCGGGCGATCAGGCGCATGGCGCGCTGGATCTGCTTCAGCCGCTCCGGCTCGGCGGCGTCGCCGCTGAGCACGCAGTACTCGACGTGGCGATCGAGCAACGCCAGGGTCGCCTGGTCCAGTCCGGCGCGCACGGCGGTGAGCTGCGTCAGCACGTCTTCGCACTCGCGGCCCTCGTCCAGCATGCGCAGAATGCCGCGCACCTGGCCCTCCACGCGCCGCAGCCGTGTCTGAATCGCCGTAAGGGTTTCGGCATGCTGCGCGGTCATCGATGCGGCACTCCATAATCTGGTGCGACGGGTCTTGACATACCCCCTGGGGGTATCCTATCATCATGCTGAAGCGGGGGCAAGATGCCCCGTGATCCGGTCTTCGCCGGAGAGAGGAATCAGTGGAATGGCAACCAATGAAGTGAAGGACGTGGAGGAAGTGACCGACGGCAGCTTCCAGGCGGACGTCCTTCAGTCCGGCAAGCCGGTGCTCGTGGACTTCTGGGCGCCGTGGTGCGGGCCCTGCCGCATGGTGGCGCCGATCGTGAAGGAACTGGCCGGCGAGTACGAGGGCCAGGTCGAGTTTCGCAAGCTGAACACGGACGAGAATCCGCAGGTGGCCACGACCTACGGCATCCGCAGCATTCCGACGCTGATGCTGTTCAAGGGCGGCCAGCGCGTCGATCAGATCGTAGGCTTCCGCCCGAAGGCGCAGATCAAGGAGCGCATCGAGGCCGCGCTGGCCTAGGCGGCTCCTTCACCGGCAAACGAGCCGCAGCGCCGATCGGCGCTGCGGCTCGTTTCTATACCTGCTTTAGAGGATGTCAATGAAATGGCCGGTGCTCGCCGGCCAACCGAAGGCACCGCCATGGGCACGAGGGCGATCAACGCGCGGGTAGATCGCTCGGATGTCATGCTCGATGACCCCGAGCTCGACCGCTTTCTCCCTGGCCCGCCCGGCCGCAGGGCCGCCCTGATGAGCAGTTCGCGCCGGGGCAGCGAACCGCTGCGCCCCAACTCCGCGCCGAGGTCGGTCCGCTGACGCGGCAGCTACCCGATATGCCGCGCCGGCGCCCGATCACTGCCGCCATCCGCCACAGATTCGTTGCATTCCGCCGCCGCGAGCGCTGTGCTACGCTCAGGCGGGTCATGATGCCCATCTCTGGGAGTGGGGGCGCTCCGGTGAGCGTCGCGGTCTTCAAAACCGTTGCGGGGCGGTTGCGCCGTCCTGGGTGGGTTCGACTCCCATGCACTCCCGCCACCCCATCCGCGGCGGTCGCGACGCCCCAGTGGACGGCTGGTCCTCGCGTGTGTCGGCGGCGCCCCTCACGGAGCGGTCGAACCACCGAGTTGCCTGCGCCCAATCACCCCATCCGCGGCGGTCGCTCCGCTGCCGAACGGCTGGCAACGACGCCTGAGTCAGCGTCTCGTCGAGCGTGACGGCTGGTGAGCGTGAATGACACGACGGTTGCGCGTTCTTTATGACGTGTCGCACCAGGGGTATGCCGCGCGCGTGCGAGGCGGCCGTCGCGGCATCTACCGCGCCACCGAGGAGTTTCTCCACCACGCCGTGGACGAGCCGCGGCTCGATTTCCGCCTGCTGGCCGGCGAGTCCCGCACGGCCGAGCTGAACCTCCGCTTTTACGCTCAGGCCGCCGATGCGGCGGTAGCCGATCGCATTGTGCCGATCGGCCAGCCGCCCGGCGAGTTCAGTGCCGTGCTGGAGCGGGCGCTGTTCGGCGCCGGCCGGCAGCTGCGGCCGCTGTTCGGCGACCAATCTCGTGCCTGGCATGCCATCGCCGCCGGACCGAAGCGGCTGGTAAACCGCCGAGGACGGCCGGCGCCGGCGATGGCCGAGGTCGACATCTTCCACTCGCTGTTCTCGCCGTTGCCCGAAACGCGCGGCGGCGGGGCTGCCGCGCAGGTTCTGACCATCTGGGACCTGCTGCCGCTCACGATGCCTGAGCATTTTCCAGATGCGGTCGGGCGGCGGGCCGTCGCTAGGGCCGCCCGCTCGCTTGTGCCGGCGCGGGGCCACGCGATCTGCACGAGCGCGGCGGCGAAGGCTGACCTGGTGAGTGCGGTCGGCATCGATCCGGCCCGCGTGCATGTGGTCCCGCTCGCCGCCTCAGCGGCACTCTTTCAGCCGGTAGCAGATCCAGCGCGGATCGCCGACGTTCGCCGGACCTACGGCATTCCTGCCGGCCACTACCTGCTCAGCCTCGGCGCGATCGATTCGCGCAAAAACCTGCCGCACCTGGTTCGCTGCTTCCGCAGGCTGCAGGCGGAACGGGACGCGCCGCCAGCCACGCTCGTCATTGCCGGCGAATACACGGAGCGCCACCGAGGACCCCTGGCCGAGGTGCAGGCCAGCAGCGCAGGCGAGGCCCGGATCGTCTTCACCGGCCGGGTAGCCGACGCAGACCTGGCCGCTCTGTACAGCGGAGCGCGGGCTTTCGTCTTTCCCTCGCTCGGCGAAGGCTTCGGCTTGCCCCCGTTGGAGGCAATGCAGTGCGGCACGCCGGTCATTTGCTCCACTGCGCCGGCGTTACCCGAGGTGACCGGCGACGCGGCCCTGGGCGTCGCCCCGCGCGACGAGGCCGCGCTCGTCGCCGCACTGCGGGCCGTGCTCGAAAACGATGCCCTCGCCAGCGATCTCAGCCAGCGCAGCAGGCAACGCGCCGCGCAGTTTAGTTGGCGTCGAACGGTGGCTGAGACGGTAGGGGTCTACGAACGATTGCTCACCGGCTCAACCTGATCTGCCACCATCGGTGCGAACCCGGGCCAGTAGACCAAGCACTGACCGCTGACGGCCGCGGCGCCCGTGCTACGTCGGTCCCGCCGCCAGGCCCGCCGATTCGGCAGACTGCGCCGCCGCGGGCGACCGCTCGTGCCGGCGATCGGCCGCAGCTGTGTCGACGCGCATGGCTACCAGCGCGCCGAGTCCGACGACGTAATACGTGCCGATGGGCAGCGTGGTGAGATAGGGCACGAAGAGCGAGCCGACGAAGATGGCGGCACTCAGTGTCAACGCAGCATCGCGCTGCCTCGTGCGCGCAGCGCCGCGCAACATAAGGTAGAGCCACCAGGCAAGGAGCAGCGCGCCCACCAGCCCGACTGAATCGATCCACCAGACGACCGCGGCCTCGTTTTGCCGCGGATGCGCCCGACCCACGAGCCAGGAGAGGGGGTCGCGCGGCAGATCGGCCAGGTAGACGCCGTGTGTGAGGGCGCTCTGCCGGCTGCCGACGCTGCCTTCGACCTTCTGCTGGAGCACGTTGCCGATTACCGGCACGCGGCCGTAGTCACGGGCCACGAATGGCGCCAGCGCGATCAGCGACAGCGCCACGCAGGCGGAAATGAGCAGGAAGCGCACGCGCCTGGTCGACTGCAAGAGGCCGAGCACGAACAGACCGGTGACCAGCATGAGCGCGCCCGAGAAGGACCACGAGACCGCCAGCACGAAGAGCCCGCTGCCCGCGAGCAGAAGCGGGTAACTCCGGGGGAGATCCCGCTCGCGGCCGGCCAGGACGATCAGACAGAGGGCCGCATAGGCGCCGGCCGAGTTGGGATCGTCCCAGATGCCGCCGAAACGCACCAGCGCCCCCGAGTAGCCGAGAGCCGGCAGCCGCCCGGTCGCAAACCAGAGCGCGATCTCCACCACGTCCGCGACCGCGTGCAGGAGCAGCAGGCCAAATGCCAGCATCACGACCGCGCGCTTGTAGTCCGCCCACAGGCGATGGCTAGCGGCGAACGCGGCCGGCAGTAGCCAGAGCAGCGGCGCCACGCCGAGGATCGCGCCCAGCGGGCGCAGAACCTCCGTGGACTGTGCAACGAGGGCGTGTCCGGCGCCGGCCAGCGTGCACCACACGGCCAACGCCAGCCAGACACGCTGCTCGGTGCAGCGCAGCAGCCGGCCCCGCACTTGCGAGCGGACAGTATAGGCGAGGGCGCCGGTCAGCAGGAGGATCGCCGCATACTTGCCGAGCGACACCCAGAGTGGGGTGTTGGCGTAGGTCGGCGAAGTGGCGGCGGCGTTGATCCTGGCCGGGTAGCGGTAGACGTCGTATAGCGAGACCACGGCGAGCACGGCGAACAGCCAGAGCAACGGACTGGCCAGGACGCCCCGGCGCCTCAGCTCCGGCCAACCGTCAAACACCTTCACCATCGCTGGAACGCCGTGCCCAGCGCGGAGATGAGCTGCGCGCCAAGGTCGTTCTCGAAGCGGGCAGCGACGTGCGGCGGCGGCGGGCCGCCCGGCGTCGGACCCGCGTCCGCCGCATCGATAGCTTCGGCGAGCGCCGCCACGGAGCGCACGGGGACCGGCTGCGCCGCGGCGCCGACGATCTCCGGCAGGGCGCCGCCGTCGCTCACCACTACCGGCAACCCGCACGCCAGCGCTTCCCAGACGGGGAGACCGAAGCCTTCCTCCAGCGACGGCTGCACCAGCAGCCGCGCCCGCGCGTAGGCCCGCTCCAGCTCGGCCTGAGAAACCGCACCGTCGAAGGAGACACCATCCGCGAGACCGCGCGCAGCCGCCCAGCTCGCCAATGCCGCCGCCTCTTGCGCACCGCCGCCCAGCAGGCGCAGCCGGCCGCCGCGCCGGCAGAACGCGCAGCGCGCGAAGGCGTGCAGCAACCGCGGCAGGTTCTTGTGCGGGCTGAAGCGACCGACGAACAGCGCCTCCGGCCGGATGCCCGACACCGCGCGCCGCGCCCGCACGCGCTCAGCCTGCGCCGCGTCGACCGGCAGTCGCAGGACGTGCACCTTCTCGGCCGGGACGTGCAGGTCGGCACAAAGCCGGCGGTGTGAGTAGTCGGAGACGGTCAACACTGCGGTCGAAAGCCGGGCAGCGGCCATGAGAAACAGCCGCTTGAACGCCCGCGCCGCGCTGCTGCCGTTGTAGCGAATCTGGATCGTGTCGTAGATCAGCGTGAGGCTGGGGCCGGGCCGAAGCGGCCGGATCTGGTGCAGGTAGACCGCGATGTCGTGCGGCGGCAGCGCCAGGACGTCGCGCTGGCCCTTGAGGGCGAGCAACGGATGGGCGTTCGCGATCCACTCGGCGCCGTCCCAGGCGTAGCCTCGAACCGCGGCCGGCCCCCAGAGCAGCCAGCGCCCCGGCGGCGGGTCGGCTGCGAGGGAGCGCAGCAGTAATTCCGTGGTGCGGCCTGCGCCGCTCGGTCCGAGCAACCGGCAGTCGAGCAGCAGACGCGTGCCATGCGGAAAGGCATGCCGTTGCGCGATGCCGAGGCGCTGCGCCCGCGCCGTCGTTGCCATAGCTCGTCATGCCCTCGCGCGGCGCTCAGCGCGCCTGGTCCGTCGGTCCGGCGGCGCCGGGTCTGTCACGATCCCGCGGACAGACCAAGCCTACACCACCGCCGGCGGCGCGCCCGAGACGACGCACGTTCAAGCGCGCGGCCGGCGGCGGTGGAACGGCTTCTTTCCGACGACGACGGCGTTTGCGAGCGCGGAGATCACCACGGCACTCTCGCTCACCAGCCTGAAGGCAGTCTCCGCCTCCGCGGCGCGGATCGGCGTGCCCGTCCCGGCTGTCGCCGCCGTCACCCGCGCGTGCAGCGCCCACCAGTCCTGCGCAAACGAGGTTTCCGCCACGCGCGACAGCTCCTGCCGCAGGGGGCGCCGCGTGATCGTCGCGAACGCGTGCTCCAGGGAAGAAAGGTCGCTCACCGCGGACAGCCGGAGCGTGGCCTGCTCCCGGCTCATGCCGCCCCCGAGCAGCCGGGCGCTCAGCACCTCGCGCACCATCCCTTGCAGCACCGCGTCGGCGAGCAGCACGACGAGAATGCCGGTTGGCGAGGTGTCGCTGAACAACAGGAGCTGTCCATACGCCGCCCGCACCTCGCCTTCGTCTGCCAGTCCGAGGCAGTGCCGAACCTCGTCGAGCAGTTCGGCCTGCGACGGCGCACCCTCGCCGCCGGCGGCAGACGCCTGGACGCGGCCGGCCAGTGTCAACAACTCGGCATCGCTCAGCGAGCACCGGAAGCGCCGGCGGAAGGCGCGCGCGAAGCCGCGGCCATGATCGCCCTGCCGCGCCGCTGAGGCGTAGACGGCGCGAAGCAGATCGCACAGCGCCAGCAACGCCGGCGGCGGAAAGAGGCGGCGCTCGCCGGGCTGCTTGCAGTGCGGGCAGCGGCGCCGGCAGTCAATCAGCGACTCTTCCGGCGTCAGGTAGAGGCAGCGCGGGCATTGAAACTGCACCAGGCGCGGCAGCAACGCCTGGCTCTCCGGGCCAGCCTGCGCAGACTGGCGGGTTCCGGCCACGGCAGAGGCCGCGAGCAGGGCATCGGCGTACGCGTCCATGCTTGTCGATCCTATGGGGTACAGAACACTCTCGTTGCACAGGTGGCAGACGGCCTTGAGATCCTCGGATACACCGCGCTCCGGCAGCTTCTTCCAGTGTCGATCAGCGCGCCCGTCCCTCCCCGGCGAGCGGCCGAGGCCGCTGATCTCTTCGGGTCGGGCCGGTGACTACGGCGCCGCCCTCACTGGCATCAACGTCGCGAAGATGGCGAATGGTATGCGCGCTCGAGATCGTGGCGAGTGCAACGCGCCGCCGCACGGATGTCTCCTCCCGTGACGAAACAGACCGTGCCGGCAGTAGGCTCTTTCGACGCGAGCCTGCTGCGCCTTCGCCCGTCTGCCGGGCCGGGCGCCGCCACGACGGCTCCCGCACCTGCAGTGTGACGAAACCGGCGCCGCGGCGCTGTCAGCGGACCCATGCAACGGCTGTTACATAGCTCACAGGGCGCGCCGGGCTGCTGGCGGCGTAAGCCGCCGGCGGTCTCGCGCACTGCCGGAGCGTCCACGCGATTAGGCGCCGATGCCCCACGCGATGGCGTTGCGCAGCAGCGTTTGATAGGCCGCATGCTCCCACGGGTCGCGGAAGGTGAGGGGCGTGACGTTGTTCGGATCCACGCTGCGATCCACCGAGCCCTGCACGTTGTTCGTCGGGTTGTGGCAATGGCCCAGCGCGATGTAGGTCACGCCGCCGTCGCCGATCGGCCGCGTGTAGCCGAGCACACGCGTCTTGCCGTCGGCCTGCAACGAGGTGTCCTCGTCGTAGATCGTGCCGATCGCCGGCGAAACCGCCTCCGGACCGTACTCGGCGCTCAGCAGCACCCGCGTCGAGCTGGGATCCTGCACCTCGATGAAGTACGGTTCGTCGGCCACCTCGAAGGATTCGGGCAGTCCCTTCGTCAGTTGGTCGGGGGCGTCGCCGACGTCCACGCGAAAGCGGCGGATCGGCGGGTGGGTGAGGAAGTAGCCGCCCAACACCGCGTGATGTTCGAGCTTGAGCATGCGCCGCTGACGTGAGCCCTCCACCCGCACGGCCTTGCCGCCGGCCGTGCCGTGCAACCCCAGCCAGCGCCCGCCGGACTCCAACCAGCGCCTGATTGCCAGCGACTGCTCGGCGTTCGGATATGGTCCGGCGACGTAGGTAATCAGCAGGCGGCTGATCGGCAGCCACCGCTCGACGTCGACGAAGTCGCTGGCGGCCGAAGCAGGGATCGCTTGCTCGGCCAGCAGTTCGAGCAAGCGCAGCCGGGCGTAGTCGTGGTCGTGGCCGGCATCCTTGCCGGGGGGAAAGCCGCCGGCGATCAGGTGCGCGCGGCCCGGAGTTGCAGCCGACATTTCAGATTCTCCTCCCACGCACGCCGGCAACGCGCGCCGGCAGCGGTGTGCCGGCCGACGCGCGGGCAGCGCCCGCGGGTGCAAAGTAGCACTCCAAGCAGCCCTGCGGCCAGTGGGCGGCTCGCGAAGCTCAGTTGCCGCGCCGCGAGGTCGCCGCGGCGTACGCCGGACCCTCGTGCACGCGGCCGTCGCGCTCGATCACGAGGTTGCGCGCGGCGGCGAAGCCGGCCGGGCCGATCGCCAGCGTAAAGCCGAGCAAGGTCAGCAGCGACAGCGTCCAGCTTCCGGTCGCCGTGTGCAGCAGTCCCATCACCAGGGGCCCCAGAGCCGCGATCAGGTAGCCGCCCGCCTGCGCCATGCTGGAGAGCCGCGCCGAGACATCGCTGTCCGCGGCGCGCAGCACGATCAGCAGCAGCGAAAGACTGAGCGATCCGCCCTGCCCCACGCCCAGCAAGGCGACCCAGAAGAAGGCGCTGGCGGTGGGCGCCCAGAGAACGCCGAGCACGCCGATCGCCGAGACAGCGACGATCGCTGCCACGACTCGACGCTGCGTCGCGAGGCGCACCGCCAGCAGCGGCGCGGCGACGTTGCCGACGATGCCCACCAGGCTGAGTACGGAGAGCAGCAGGCCGGCCTGGGCGTCGCTCAGGCCGCGATCGCGGTAGATGGCGGGCAGCCAGGAGAGCTCGCCGTAGAAGACCAGCGAGCCGAGTCCCATCGTGAAGGTGAGCTGCCAGGCGAGCGGCACGCGCCAGAGGGGCGAGCTGCTCCGCGGCGCGTGGCTGCCCCGTTCGCGGCCGTGGACGCGCAGTTGCGGCAACCAGCCGGCGAGCGCAAGCAGCACCGGCAAGGCCCAGATTCCCAGCGCCCCATGCAGGCGCAGGGGCGTCGCGTCCACCACGGGTACGGTGGCGGCGGCCGCCAGCGCCGAACCCAGCGTCATCACCGTGGGATAGGCCGCCATCAGCGCTCCCGCTCGCTGCGGAAAGCGCCGCTTGACCAGGCTCGGCAGCAGCACATTCAACAGCGCCACGGCAAGGCCGGCGAGCACCGTGCCAGGGAAGAGCGCCGGATCGGGCCAGATCGCCCGCAGCACAATGCCTGCCAGCAGCGCCAGCAGCAGACCGAAGATCGCGCGCTCCTCGCCGAAGCGTCCGCGCAGACGCGGGCCAGCGAGGGCGCCGGCGCCGAAGCAGAGCACCGGGATCGTGGTCAGCAGCGACTGTCCGGCGCCGCTCAGGCCCAGGCGATTGAGGATCGGCGGCACGCCGGAAACCGCCGTGCGCATGCTGAAGGCCACCAGCGCCACGCCGGCGACGCCCAGCAGCGACGCGCTCCCGGCCAGCGCCAGCCGCCGTCCGGCGGCCGGCGCCGCCACCGCGCCAACTATCACGCGCGACGGATCTCCGGCCTCCAGCGGCACACGGGACTCTTCCGGAACGGTCATCGGCGATGCGCCGGCACGGCGGCATCGTCCGGCCGCGCCGGCGCTGGCCAGCGGGCACGCGTTGCCGATCGAGCGAGTGATGATCTGCTCACCAGCCCCCGAGCTCCCGGCGCCGCCGCGCCACGAGACGCATAACAACCCGAGCCTTCTACCAGAGCGCGTCGCTGGCGATGCGGGCGCCCTCAGCAAGCGACCGCAGCTTCGCCCAGGTGATGCGCGGATCGACCGTGCTGGAGGTGGCGAACGTGCCGAAACCGCAGTCGCTGCCGGCGATCACGTTCTCCCGGCCCACCAGCTCGGCGTAGCGGTAGATGCGCTCGGCCACCAGCTCGGGGTGCTCGATGAAGTTGGTCGTCGAGTCGATCACCCCGGGAATGATCAGCTTGCCGGGCGGCAACTTCGTGTCCTTCCACACCTTCCACTCGTGCTCGTGGCGCGGGTTGGCGCCTTCGAAGGAGATTGCGGCCGGGCGCGCCGTCAGCACGATGTCGATGATCTCGGCGAGGGGTACGTCCAGGTGGTGCGGCCCTTCGTAGTTGCCCCAGCACAGGTGCAGGCGCATGCGATCGGGGGGAATATCCTTCGTCGCCTCGTTCAGGACCGCAACGTGCTGGGCCACGATCGTGCAGAACTCCGCGATGTTCAGGTCGCCGAAACGCAGATGGCGGCTCATCGCCAGGTCCGGGCAGTCGAGCTGGAGGAGGAAGCCCGCCTGGTGGATCGCGTTGTATTCGTCGCGCATCACGCTCGCCAGCGCGGCAAGGTACGCTTCCTGGCTCGGGTAATACTCGTTGCCCAGGAAGATCGCGATCACGCCCGGCGAAGCAGAGCTCATGAAGACCTCTTCGACCGACGCTCCGGCCGTCGCCGCCTTGAGGTTGTCGATGTCGCGCTGCACCGCGGCGAAGTCCTTCCAGGCGATCGGCCCGTTGCACGAAGGCCGCAGGATCGCCGCCCCGCCGCCGACCACGCGCCGCTCGGTGAACTCGGGGAAGTCGCGGGCTTCGGCCTGGACGGTGGTAACGCGGTGCGGCCCGCCGAAACCGGTGGCGCGGTCCTTGATGTAGGTCGCGTAGCCGGGCTTGCCCATCTCGCCGTCGTTGACGACGTCGATGCCGGCGTCGGCCTGGCGGCGCACCGCTTCGTTCACCGCCTCGCGCACACGGCCCTCGAAGGCGCCGCGGTCGGCGAGGGTGCCGGACTCGGACTCGCGGATGAGCTGCACCAGGTCGGGCGGCCGCGGCAGGCTGCCGGTGTGCGTGGTCAGGATGTGCTGGCTGCTGCGCTTCATCGATCGCCGCCTCCTGCTGCAAGCCGGGCACTGCACCGCGCCGCTCGCGACCTCGCAGGCAAGCATACCCTTTCGACGGGCGTTGCAGATCGCGCCGCGCGGCACTGATCGGCGCGCGATGGCAGGCTATGCTGGCGGTGCATGGCGAGGCGTGGGCCGGCATAGCGATGCACAGCCGGCGGGAGGGCACGATGGCGATCGTCGAGACGGAACAGAGCGACGGTATTATGGTGATCCGCATGAACCGGCCGGAGCGCCTGAACGCGCTCGGGACCGAGCTGCGCGGGGCTCTGACCGAGGCATGGCGAAGCTTTCGCGACAGCCGTGGCGTCGAAGTCGCGATCTTTACCGGCACGGGCCGCGCCTTCTGCGCCGGCGAAGACATGAAGGAGTCCGTGGCGCGCGGCAGCGCCCCGGCCGGCGGACCTGGGGCGCGCAGCGATGCGGATAATCCGTACGAGGTGGGCACGCTGGACAAGCCCGTGATCGCGGCGATCAACGGCTTCGCTATGGGCGGCGGCTTCTTGCAGGCCGAGCGGGCCGACCTGCGCCTGGCCGTGCGTGGTGCGGTGTTCGAGATGTCGGAGGCGAAGCGCTGGCTGCTCGGCGGCTATCAGCACGGCATGATCGGCGGCCTCTCGCACGCCGTCGCCACGGAGATGGCCTTCGCCTACCGCTTCAGCGCCGATCGACTCTATGAGCTGGGCTGGCTGAACCGCTTGACCGATGCCGAGGAGCTGCTGCCCGCCGCGCGCGAGATGGCCGCGCACCTGCTGACGTTGCCGCCCGCGTCCCGCGTCAACACGCTGGCGATGATGCGGGCGCTGCGGCCGCGCGTTCCCGACGATCTGGAGCGCCTGGCCGGCCGCCTGCGCGATCACGGCGCCAAAGACGACCTCATGGAGTCTCGCCGCGCCTTCGCCGAGAAGCGCCCGCCGCGCTTCAAGGGCTGGGACGACCCGGCGGACCGCGAGCGCACGCCGAAGCTGGCCGCCGTGCAAGTCGAACATGCGACCCGCCCGTGAAAGGACCGGCCGCGCTCTGTTGACAGCGCGCTCGTTCGGACTGAGGATGATGCCGTTCCGCGCGAGCGGCGAGGCGCCGGCGGCAGCGGGACTCGGTGGCTCGGCGGATAGAGTCCCAGGAGGTGGGGCCATGACTCGGACGTCGGTCAGGTACAACCCGGCGGCGCAGGTCCAGTTCATGGTGGAGGATGTGGAGTACCGCCGTGACGGCGACCGCGCCTGGCTGGCACGGCTCTACCGCCCGCAGGCCACCGGTCCGCTGCCGGCGCTGCTGGAGATCCACGGCGGCGCCTGGAACAGCGGCGACCGCACGGCTAACCCCGCCCTGGCCGAGGGCCTCGCGGCGAGCGGCGTGTTCGTCGCCTCGATCGACTTCCGCATGGGCGGCGCCGATCCCTATCCCTCGTCGCTCGCGGATATCAACTACGCGACCCGCTGGCTGAAGCTGCACGCGGCCGGATTCAATGCCGAGGCCGCGAGCGTCGGTGGACTGGGCATCTCCAGCGGCGGCCACCTGATCATGCTCAGCGCCATGCGGCCGGGAGACGCACGCTATGCGGCGTTGCCAATCGACGGCGCCGACGCGGACGCGACGCTCGCCTACTTCATCTCCTGCTGGGGGGTGCTCGACCCGTACGGTCGCTACCGCATGGCCCAGGAGCGCGGCAACGGCGATCTGGTGGCGAACCACGACCGCTACTTCCTCAGCGTCGACGCGATGCATGAAGCGAATCCGCTGGAGATCCTCCAGCGGGGCGAGCGAGCCTCCTTGCCGCCTGCGCTGCTGATCCAGGGCACGGCGGATACGGGTGTGCCGTACGGCATGATCGAAGAGGTCGCTTCACGCTACAACGCCGCCGGCGGTGAGGCCGAGCTGGCCCTGTTCGAAGGGATGCCGCACGGCATCGCCGGCTGGCCCGCCGCGGACGTTGCCGCCATGGTCGACCGCATGAAGGGGTTCATCGCCCGGCGGCTCGGCCTCATCCTCGCGTCAGCGTAGCCAGGCGCCGTGGGGGCGCCTGGCGCCAACCCGTTGTGCAACCGGAAACGAACCGCGCGACAGATGCTCAGCCGAAAGCCCCGCGGATCGCTCCGTACCTGATCGCTTCTTGCCGGCGTCCGCGGGGCACGGGAATGGGGCCACGCGCCTAGGGCGTGTCTGGTGAATCACTTGGGGAGCCACAGCAGTAATGCGGCAATCACCACCATGGCGCGGTAGTTCCAGCCTCGCTTGTCGTAGCGGGTGGCCAGGGCGCGGAACTGCTTCAGCCGGTTGTGGCAGCACT